>JAPKZQ010000042.1 GCA_026393675.1 Acidobacteriota bacterium
ACCCACCGCATGGAGCGACAACCCCTCATCCAGGAGCGCCAGCGCCCGATGCCGCCGATCTTCCAGCAAGTCCGCCGATCCTCGAAGTCGCATCGCGCACCTCGAGGAACATTGTACCATTATTTATGCAGCAGTCTTTAAAGGGACATCATGTGCAGCCTTCCGCCATCGCATGGTCGCCCGACAGTCAACGGGTGGCTTCCGCATCAGGAGCCACGGACCAGAAGATTCTGATCTGGGATGCGAAGTCCGGCAAGGAGCAACACGCTCTCCGTTGGCATAGCCGAAGCAAGGGGTGGGACAGAACGTGGGTGGAGGGCCTCGCATGGTCCCCGGACGGTGAGGCAATAGCCTTGGGAACGACTGATGGAACTGTATTCCTTTGGGATCTGGATCAAGGAAACACCTCCGTTGTTTTGGAAGCACAGAGTCCTCTCGCCTGGTCACCGGACAGCCGCTTGCTTGCCACCAGGGATGGAAGCGGCAGGCTGATTCTCTGGACGAAGACCGGGACGAAGAGCCTCGAATTGGAAGACGAGTTCGGAGCTGATTCCTGCCCGGCGTGGTCGGCAGATGGGCGCGTCCTTGCTGCCGCAGCGCGGGATGGAACAATTGTGACGTGGCGGCTTCCTCAGGGTCATCAGAGTAGAGTGCTGTCAGGCCCAGGCCCATTACGTCACCTCGCGTTGTCCTCCGGCGGCGAACACGCAGCTTCGGGTCATGAGAACGGGGACGTTTGTTGTTGGGAGACGCAATCCGGAGTAAAGGACCTTGTTCTCGGAGAGCCCGGAAATGTGACCGCCCTGGTCTTCTCTCCGTGCGGTCGGTTTCTTGGAATAGGGTGGGAGAACCGAAGAGTGTGTGTGTGGCGAGTCGACAGTAAGAAGGTGATCGCTACCGCGTTCTGTCTTTCCCCGGTGAGATCGCTCCAGTTCAGCAAGGACGGTCGTGTCTTTCGAGCCTGCGACAATGGCGACACAACCGGTAATCGCCCGAGTCCTTACATCTTTGAACTCTGCAACGGCGATACCGGACCTGCAATGAGCCTTGCGCCAGCGTCGACGTCGGGCAGTGCCGGGTGACGACAGGCATTCCTATCAAGCCGGTTCGCGGCGGACTGATTCGAGGCACGGTCGATGTGGCAATCCACCACATGAGCAGAGAGAAGCGCGACAAGCTCAAGGGCGGGGAGGCGCCGGTGCGCGTGACCGCTGTCGGCAGCGACCTGGTTGCCATTCGCAACGGCATCGTCCAGAGGTGTGACGCCCGTGTCGCTGACGCGGTTCATGTCCGTGCCGGGGGCGATCAGGCGCAGATTCTGTCCCCGGTCACCCCTTTCCGGTCAGCGTGGCTCTATGGCGTCGGCCGAGGCCCAGTGCCTGTTCCTGTTCGGCTGCAAGCGAAGGCGCGTCGATCCCGAGCCACAGCAGGGCGCGGCACGCCTCCCATCCAAGTTCCTCGCGTCTCCAGTCCGGGGCCGTTCGGGCGTCCCGCACGGCCGGAACAGGTTCCTGCAACAGTCGTCGAAGCCGCTCGCCATCGTGCTCGCCGAAGCCCGGCTCCTCAGCCGCAAGCGCTTCGATCCACCAGTCCAGGGCCTCGGGGGTATCGACGTAGCCTTTGCAGAAGAGCGCGAGCGAGCGCACCTCGGCCGAGCCAGATCGCCCGCGCCTCGAGCGCCATCGCGCCTGCCACGCCCGCGCGCCACGCCTCGATCCCGTCCGCCGCGCGGCGGTGGTCGGCCAGTCGCTTTCGCATCGCCTCGCACCAGTGGTCCACGGCACCCACGAAGCGGGCGGCAGCCTTCGGGAATCTCGCCGCGGCCTCGATGGCCCGCGCCGTGCCGGCCACGCGCTCGGCGTCACCACGTCAAGGGCCGTCACCCGGACGTGAAGGGGGCCGCTCGTGGTGCGCAAAGACGGCTCGCGTCGGCTTCGATCAGGATGTGTCCGCGCGGCATCTGGCAGATCCAGTCGCACCGCATAGAGGCCGGCTGGCAGATCGGCCAAACGATCTTGAAGCACGGCCCGCAACGGGAGCGGGGCGTTCTCCAGTCGGGGGATCGCCTCGGGTTCGCCTGTCCAGAAGACCAGCGTGTCGGACAACCAGTCGGTGCGAGGCACGAGCCGTCCTGCCTGCCGGGTTCGCTGGTTCTTGCGGCGTGTCGCGCGGCCGCCCGTGGCCTGGGCATCGAAGTCGTCGGGGACTCCTCTCTTCATGCGTCGCCTATTCAGGGGTTCTCGCCGGTGCGATCGACATTGAGATCGACGAACGACGCGACGCCGCTAGTCTGCCCGTAGCGCCTCGGCCGGGTCCACCGAGGCGGCTCGCCTGGCCGGTCCGACTCCGGCCACCAGTCCGACCAGCGTCAGGAGCGCGATGGACGTCGACGCGGTCACCAGCGAGATGTGCGGGCGCGCGCCGGCGGGCACTTGCGGGATGAACACCGCGATACCGGTCAGCGCCCACGCGATCAGGATGCCGGCAAGGCCGCCAGACAGGGTGATGGCCAGCCCTTCGAACAGGAACCCTATGAAAATGGCTCGCCTGGTCGCGCCGAGCGCCCGGCGGACGCCAATCTCCTGACGCCGTTCGCGCACCGAGACGAGCATCACGTTGGCGACTCCGACAGCTCCAACGAAGAGTCCGATACCGCCCACGAGCCCGACCACGAACTTCAGCGTCGTCAGGACCATGTTGAGTTGTGCCATCCGTTCGATGGTATTGATGACCTGGAATTCTCCGCTCGTTTCGCCGCGCTGCTTCCGCTGGCGATCGAGAATTCTTTTAGCTTCGGCCACCGCGGCATCCGCCGTGTCAGGCGAACGCAGTCGAAGCCGCAGCATGCCCGCGTTCTCATTGCCCTTGAAGGCTGCAGCGCATGCTTTGAACGGCACATAGATAAAGCGGTCCGGCGGAGCCGGCACGCCGGCGGTTGGATCGCCGATCCAGGCGAGCACGCCGCTCACCACGAAGGGCCATTCGCCAATCACGATCGTCTGGCCGATGGGCGACTCCTGGTTGAAGAGGTCCACGGCAACATCGGCACCGAGCACGGCGACGCGCGATCCGTCCGCGTATTCCCCTTCGAGAAACAGCCGGCCTCGCGCGACGTGGACGTCCAGGATGTCGAAACCGCTCTGGGTGAGGCCACGGACGCTCGAGCCCTGCGTGCTCCGGCGTGTGGTGCGGATCACACCGTAGCCGTAGTTTTCGGCCGAGCCGATGTCGAAGTACGCGCTCGATTGCAGTATCGTCTCCACATCCGCGGGTTGCGCCGTCACCGCGAACCCGCGTGGGTCGCGCGTCGATCGCTGCGAACTGGCTGTGACCTGGATGACGTTTCCCCCGACCACACCGAGTGTCTCGAGCATAAAGCGGTGAATGCCCGAGACAATGGACACAAGCAACACGACCGCCGTGATGCCGGTGGCAATCCCGAACGACGACAGCGCCGCCTGCATCCGGCGACTGCGCAGGCTGGCCACCGCTTCGCTGAGGATATTGCCAAGAACGACGATGCTGGCGCCGACGCCGCGAACGACCCTGCCCATCACTGCGCCCGGCAGACCACGGTCTGCCCTTGCTCGAGGCCGGACCGAATCTGAATCCGATCTCTCTGGATGACGCCGACCTCGACGGTGAACCAGCGATCGCCGGTCTTGGACCTGACGGTGACGTAGGAACGCCCGGACGAATCCGCCCGCACACAGCGTTCCGGCACGGACACCGACTGGCTGCTCGCGTTGAGCACAATCTCGGCCTGAGCCGGCACGTTGACCCAGCCGCCCGGCGGCTGGGACTTCAGGGCGATGATCACAGGAAACGTCGTGAGCTTGGTCGATTGGTCAACGTCGCCCGCTGTGGAGACCGACTGCACGGCGCCTGGCAGCACTTCCGCGGCGTCCGAGTCGAGACGCACTCTCGCCACCTGCCCGATGCGCAGGCGTTTTGCATCCGACGCCGTGGCCTTGGCATAGAGCGCCGACTGGCGCGCGTCGCCCAGCGTCATCAAGACGGTTCCGCCCATGGAAGACTGGCTCACGCCGGCGACGCCGCTTCCGATTTCGACCTGTCGCCGCAGGACGAACGCCTCGAACGGCGCGCGGATGGTGGTGTGCTGCAGTTGAGTTCGAACCTGGTCGACGGCTGCGCGCGCCTGGGCGATTCTGGCCTGACTACTGTCGATGTTCCGCTTCGCCCGCTCGAGTGTCCGTTCCGACACCCGCAGGTCCAGTTCGTGCTGTTCGAGCTGGTCCTTCGGAAGGAGTCCCCGCTTGTAGAGCGCCGTCGAACGCTCGAGCGTCTTGCGCTTCAACGCGACCGTGTCTTCGTCGAGCTCGAGCCTGGTTGCGGCGTCCTGTAACTCCGCCTGGCGGAGGTTGGCCTCGGCCTGATCGACCGCCGTTTGCGCCAACTTCGAGTCGAGCCGAACCAGTTCCTGACCCTGGGACACGCGGTCGCCTTCCTTAACGGAGACCGCTTCGACGATTCCCGACGCCTCTGCCCGGAGGTCGATCGTCACGGCCGGCCTGACCTGGCCCGAGACAACCAGCACGTCCTCCATTGCCGCGAGCTGGGCCTGGAACGTCTCTTCACGCGCGCCGGCCGCCGGCGGGCGCGGCCGCAGCTTCGCCCACGCCGCGTACGCGATCGCCAAGACGATCACCAGAGCGACGAGGTACTTCATCACGCGGCGCATGGTCTTCATGTCCTTCGTGCTCGACAGTGTCCGCATCCGAACCTGGTTGGCGTCGAGAGTCTACTGGAATCTGATGAAGCGCCCGGAGGCACGACGATCCTTCTGTGTGTTCTCCTACCGCTTCTTGGCGGGTCGCTTGGTCGCCCAATACTTCTTCATGCGGTCTGACGCCGCCTGACGCTGCGCGGCCGTCCACCGAGACTCCTTCTTGGCCTTGGCCTCGGCTCGGTCGCGTCCCTTTTTGAGGATGAAGCTGATTGGCAGTTCGTCTTTGTCAACACTGTCGCGGACGTGAGGGAACAGGTCGACGAGCAGCTTCGCTTCGTAGACCAGGCCACTCATCGGTGCCGGGGCGCCGGGCGTGGCCCGCGCAGACACATGAGCGCTCTTCTTCAGATGAGTGCCTTTCTTCAGATGAGCGCCTTTCTTCAGATGAGCGCCTTTCTTCGTTTTCGCCACGGCTGATCTCCTTCTGCAGTTGCCTGAACACTATCGGCAATTCGAGAGCCGCCGGTCTGTCTCCTATTGCACAGGCGATTGTCGGCTCTCTGATCGACTTCGTCAGCATGTTGGTCGGAGACGCCGAGACCGAGGCACGGCCCGTGCGGCCGCGGCCGTTTCACCCTCGATCGTGCCGCACGGTGACGCGTTGACCACGAATCTTGGTCGCCCGTAACGCGATCAGGATGGGATCGGCCAGCGCGGCGGGCACCTCGACAAGGGCGTGAGTCTCGGCGATCGTGATTGCGCCGAGCAAGTGTGATGGGATACCGGCTTCGCCGGTGATGGCCCCGACCAGGTCCCCCGGTCGGATACCCGCAGCCTTGCCGGCGCCGACGAACAGGACGGCCATCGGTCCCGCGTGCTCGCTGGTGCGCGGGCGTGACTTCGCGACGTGCGGGTGTGCACGGTCGCCACCCCGGTCGCGTTCACGGGGGCGATCGCGCGCCGGAGCGCTCGCGATCTCGGCCGCGGGCATCGTGGATTCGGCCGCCTCGTGCACCAACGTCACCGCTGCGGCAGCGACATCGAACACGTCGAAGTCCTGCGCCAGCGCCTCGACGATTGTCCGGGCGTCTTCGAACCCCCCTTTGGCGAGTTGTTCGCGCAACTGCTCGCGCGTGGCATCGAGGCGACGGGCACGCAGGTCAGCCAGGCTCGGCAGTGGCAGGACGTCGATCTTCTGCCTGGTCAGTGCTTCGACGGATCGCAAAAAGCGGTACTCGCGCTGGTCGGCCAGGGTGATGGCGACCCCGTCGCGACCGATGCGTCCGGTGCGTCCGATCCGATTCACGTACACCTCGGGTGAGGTTGGCACGTCGTAGTTGATGACGTGCGACACGTGCTCGATATCGAGGCCGCGGGCCGCGACGTCGGTGGCCACCAGGATCTCGGCTTGTTCCTTCCGGAACACCTGCATGACACGGTCCCGTTGCTTCTGTTCCATCCCGCCGTGGAGCGCCTGGGCGGCGAACCCGTGTGCGTTCAGCGTGTCGGCCAGTTCATCGACCTCGATGCGCGTCCGGCAGAAGACGATCGCCGACTTGGGATTCTCGAAGTCGAGGATCCGCCCGAGCGCCGCCATCTTCTGGGCGCGTCCGACGACGTAGGCGGTCTGACGGATGCGGGGAAGTTTGCCGGCGGCGCGTTTCTCGTGGGCGATGGTCACTCGGCGGGGATTCCTGAGGTGCTTCCCCGCAATCGCGGCGATGCGCGGCGCCATGGTCGCCGCAAAGAGCGCGGTCTGCCGAGTGTCCGGCGTCTGCGTGATGATGGTCTCGATGTCGTCGGCGAAGCCCATGTCGAGCATCTCGTCGGCTTCGTCGAGCACGAGCACCTCAAGAGCGGTCAGGTCCAGGGTCTGACGCCGCAGGTGATCGAGGGCGCGTCCGGGTGTGGCGACGACGATGTCGGCGCCGCGCCGAAGCGCGCGGATCTGCTGGTCCATCGGGGCTCCGCCGTACAGGGGCACGACCGTGAGGGGGAAACCCTTCGCGTACTTGTGAATCGCTTCCGATACCTGCATCGCCAGTTCGCGTGTCGGGACGAGCACGAGCGCCCGAGCGCCCGCCGGCTTGCCCGTGGTGTGGATGGCAAGGCGGTCGAGTATGGGCAGCGTGAACGCGGCGGTCTTGCCGGTGCCGGTCCCCGCGAGGCCGATGAGGTCGTGTCCTTCGCGCAGGAGCGGGATGGCCTCGCGCTGGATGGGGGTCGGCTCTTCATAGCCGAGGGCTGTGACGGACGCGACCAGTTTCGGGGCAAGTCCAAGCGAAGAAAAGCCGGATACAGTAGCGGTCTTGGGCGGAGTCGTCATCTCACTATCTTAACCGCTTGGATGGACGCCTGCCGGATCGCCACTCCTGTCCCATCGCACACGGGGTCACCAGGGGTCGGACCTGATTTCAATTATTGTGATCCGACCGGGATTGCACTTCCTGCAACTCTGCGTCCTGAGCCGCGTTCACATTTCTGCACACGACCACCGTCGACCCAAGCTTCGCACAGCATAAGCCACGACGCTGCACCACGTTGTAGCGGGACACGGACCACTCCACAAATGGCCGCGGTCTTGCAAACGATGTCGCGATGGCCAGACCGAAACGCCTTGATCGTGGAGGGATGGTATTCCACGTTCCTAACCGCGCTGCATTGACGTGGGCAGCGAGTATGCATATTATACATATATCGGTCGCCTGGGATCCGCGGAAGGCGAGGGCCAACCTGGCGAAGCTCGGGGTTCGGTTCTCGGACGCCGACGCGGTGCTGTCGGATCCGAACGGGATGAGCCGCGACGACCCGACCCCCGAGGGGGAGCCACGCTTCGTCTCACTTGGCTTGGATGCAATCGGGCGGGTGCTCGTTGTGGTGTATGCATATGACGGAGAGGACGTGCGCCTGATTTCGGCGCGATCGGCCACCCCAAACGAGAGGCGTCAGTATGAAAAGGGAATACGACTTCAGCAACGCCCGGCGCGGCGCGGTGGTGCCACAACTGGGAAAATCCCGGATCACGATCTACCTCGACGACCAGGTGCTCGAAGCGTTTCGCGACAGGGCCGACGCCGCGGGTCGAGGGTACCAGACGATGATCAATGAGGCGCTTCGGGAGTCCCTCGGCCAATCCCGAAGATCCGTCGACGCGGGCACGATTCGGCGAATTGTACGGGAAGAGCTTCGGAAGACCGGGTGATGGCGGTCTCCTGGCAGACGCCGCGCAGACCCTACGGTGGGCCGTCTTAGGGCAGACTTTTGACGATGGCGGCCAACCACGCGGGGAGGCGCGCGGCCAGGAACACGGACCGCCCGGATTCGAAGACGCCGACCTTGCGGAATGCCCGACGTAAGTCCTGGTTATCGAACACCCAGACGAACGGAAGGGCGGCGATGGCCGACTTCAGATTGGCCAACGTCCGGGGAAACCGGGACACCAGCCTGTCACTCGGCACATCGTGACCGCCCTGGGAAACACGCATAGAGACGCGTTCCTCAGACGTCTCCGGGCCATCGATGCCGATGTAGCACACCACCACGGTGTAGCCGGAACGCGCGGCCTCTTGCAGGAACGCCAGCTTGTCGCCCACCGGGTCCGAAAACACCGTCTCGAGGACAAAGCTCTCCCGGACGCGCACGAGTGCTTCGCGGAGCGCCGTCGTGACGAGCATCGCAGCCTGGTCACCCATGCCCATCTCCCGCGCCATGACGTCGGCGTTCACCAGCCGGAGCCCGGTCGGCTGAAGGTGTGCGTGGTAGAAAGGGGCCGTACAGCAGAAAAGGCCTGATTCTTCAGGCCTTCCTTGCTGGGATGTGTTGGTCGGGGCGAGTGGATTCGAACCACCGACCCCTCGGTCCCGAAGCGGTCCCGGAGGCCGGGCGCAGCAGGGCGGACCCAGCTTCTTGGGCCTAATCTCGGTCCCGTCAGGGCTCAGGAGCGCGCCTGCGACGACTTCCTTTACTGAACTTTACTGGTCTGACTCCGACCGACCCCCGCTCACGTATTTCAACTCGTGGAAGACGCAAGCGGAGCGGCGCGCCGACGCAAGTAGGTGGAACAGGAGTGTGGAGGCGCCGTCCGGATTTGAACCGGAGAATGGAGGTTTTGCAGTTGTGCAAGCCACCCTAAAACGCTAGTGAATACGCATATTTCCTAATGATTTTGCACGGGACGCGGTGCTGAGTGGTGCCAAGTGGTGCCCAATGGTGCCGAACGGGTTACGGTTTGGGTTACGGTCACCGTGCAACCCGGTGCCGACTGCCGCCGTTTGGTGCGGTGTTCACCGCCAACGGCCCTACCAACGCGTGGAATACCAGCTTGTCAGGAGCGACCGTGGCCGCTTGTGGAACGACCTTACCAGCCGAACGGAATCTGGACGCCTACGCCAAACGTGAAGATCGTATCCTTCGAGCCGGATGATCCGGCAATTCGGTGTGAAACGCCTGCACTCAATCTCGCGCCCATCAAGACAAGTCCCGCCTCCACTCCCGCATAGGTCGCATCGGCGGTAGCGTTCGTCGGATTGCTGGTCGTACGCGTCACTCTGAGCAGTCCATCGAATCCGGTCGTCAACAGTCGCCCTTCGCGGGCGAGGGCCGCACCACCAACGGCGATGCTGAGGCCGCCGACACCGCCAGTGCCAACCAAGATGAGACCTTTTCGGCCGGAAGTAGGGTCTGCTCCGGCCTTGGCAGGAAAGGTCGGCCCGAACAGGAACCCCACGCTACCGGAAAGACCTGTCGGAGTGCCCCACTGGCCTCCCACTAGGAAAACCGCGCTGGCCGAACCAAGTGGCGCCGGCTCGCCAGCGTACAGAGGAGTGGCATGGTACGCCAGCACTACCAGGACAAGCATGACTTGCGAGGATCGCCCATTCATCGAATTTGTACTCCCGCTTTGTCCCTCTGCGTAGGTACCGCGTCGAAAGCGGCGTGAAAGCAGACACCCTGCGGAGAGGTAAGGCCCCTACGGCCTGAGGTAGATCGTCGTCAGCGTACGATTGTCGCCAGGGAGTCGATACCCGAGGAAGCCGCCAGCGATTGGTGTTCCGAAGAGGGAGAGGGGAATGAGGATTCCCTGGCCCCAAAACTCCTCCCATCCCTCCCCGCCCACGACAAGAAGGCATACTCCGCGAAGAGTCCGACGCCTGCGCCAAGCACCGCGCCTGCCACCGACCCGCGCCGGCCGATCCATTGGCTGACCTCGTCGACATCCGCCCGCGCAATCCAAAGCGTGGAGCGGTTGGGGCTATCCAGATCCACTGCTGTCAGCCCCGCGTCCTCGAATACGACGAGCCGGCACCTTCTGGCAGGCAGCCCCTGAGCACGAAGCACGATCTCGCTGCCCGTCAGTTGCCGAAGACGTGACCAGTCGCGGCGCGGGTCCTGCGACGCCGTGCCCGTCGCACTCAGCGGCTCGTAGCGCACATGTGCGAGCGAATCCCGAAGACTTGACGGCGCACTGCCGCGAAGTGCCGATGTCACCTTGTATTCTGCTGTCTCCTCGGCGTCGGCATGAAGGGACACGCCGTCGAACCTCCAGACGACGTCTTTCTCGAACTTCATCATTCCGCTCGACAATACAGAGATCTTCTGCGCCGTCACCTGTCCGACAGGAAGCGGCTTGGCCCCGGATGTCTGAGCTGACGCTACGGAGGCAACCAGAACGGCCACAGCTACGAGAACCCACGACTTCATGACGGCTCCTTTGAAGACGAGGACGCGCACACTGTGTCTTCCGCCGCCACGACTGTCAAGGTCCCTTGCACCGAAGATCAGCAGGGCCGATCGGATCGCTTGTGATACAGCCGAGCCGCGTTAAGGGTTGCGGGCCACGAGCCGCAATAACTATGCCCAACGGCGCAATCCCGGCTCCTGCGATGCGGGTGGCGTGATCGCTGCTTCCACCAGCGACGAGTCGCTTCTTACTGCGGCGACTTCGGCTCTCTTGGTGAATCAGGTTTGGGATGTTCTCGGAGAAGCAGTGTGCCGAGTTCGCGTCCCACAGCCTCGGGGCTGGTATCGCGCTGCGCGCTTTCTCGCAGGCGCTCGCCCTCTTCCCGAATGGACGCCAGGTCCTCTTGGGAGTATACCGTGGTGTCTACTCCATCTCGCCCGAGGGACGGCAGCGATGACTTCGGTAGAGCGGTACGCCCTGACGAGGACGAATCCACCGGCGTCACCATTGTCACCATGAATTGCGCTTGCCCGGTATACTCCGCCGCGAACCTCCGCGCCAACGTCTCGAATGGAGCGACGTCTCCTAAGGGAGCGTATGCAAGTCCCTGCCAGAGCGGGTTCTTCAACCATTGGGAACCGTCTCTTGGTTCTGTTCGATAGACCGTCACAGGAACCACAATAGCCATCAATCGTGTCGTGGGAGCGGACATGGGATTAACAGCCCCTCGAGGGATCATCCGGACAACGATACGAGCGGCTGTCGGTAATGGCGCTGTAGAGATGGGACCCCTCGTGGTCTCCATTTCGACGTACAACACGACCTCCGCCGTGTCGAGATCGGCTACAGGCTTGAACCGTCCGTCTTTTCGAAGAACCTTCTCAAGCGTGGACTTAACCTTCGTAGCCTTCACCACGGCTTTTGGAAGGCTTACGGGTGCGAAACTCCACCCGGTTGACCGAAACAGCAGGCTCTCCGGAGCGCCGTCATTCACTACTACACACACTCGTGTCGTCGGAGTCGTTGAAGAAGCCGCAGGATGGAGGAGGAAGAGGAAAATAACTGCTAGAGAAAGGACCATCGACGTGGAGCTTCTTCGACCCATGTGACGAGCCCTCCTACGCAGATGATACGCCTGCCGCCGGCAAAGAGCATCTCGGCGGCGACCGCCCATCCCGGCTCCCGCGAGGCGGGTGGCGGGACCGTCGGCCCCGGCAGACAGTTCGGTGAATGGTCCGAACGGTCGCACGGCGGCAACGCCTCAACGCACGTCGAACCTGACCGCCCTTCGGGCAACCTCCTTGCCGAGCGTGGCATCAAGAGTCAGAAGGTGAGGTCCCGGGGCAAGGCGGCTGAGCGGCAATACAAGCCGGTACTCCGTCGACCGGTCCCTACCGAATCGACTCGGCCCAAGCGTCTCGTGGCTCTCAAACACCGCTTCGCCGAGGGCGTCGATAATCGCCGCTGAGAGGGCGGCCGTCACCGTCGCATCCTTGCCGCCCTGATAGACACGCACCAACGCCGTGACTGTTTCGGACGGCGAGAAGCTGCGCCTGGAGGTAGGGACGACGGGCAGGATCGACCGCAGCGCGTCCCGCGGTGCGACCATGCCTCCCGGCTCTGCGCTCAGGACCACGCCGGACAGCGACAGTCGGTCCTTCGCGAAATTGGGAACGTCCACCTCGCACGTCACGCTGCCTGTCTTAGCCCCGAACGTCGTCGCGGCAGCGATTCGCAGGTCGTAGTGCCCCGGCCCCACCTCTATCCGTGTCAGCACCTCGTATTGGACCTTCTCCGCCCCCGCGGGCAGCCCGACCTTCACGTGACTCGTGACGGAACCTGCCGGCTTGCCGTCCGCGCGATAGGCGCTGATCACAACGTCCACGTCGTCGAGCGTCGCCTTCTGACGCGTGGGTGTGGTTTGGTCGACTCCGAGGACGACCGCCACGTTGGGCTGCGCACCACCGGGGACCATGAATGGTGCCGCCGCCGCTCGCAAGCCAACGTCACGCACCGGCAGCAGACCGCGCAGCGCGCCGGTGAGGAGCGGGTGCGCAGACACGGAGGCTTTGCTGGCAACCGCAACATCAGTGGAGTATCGCGTCCGGCTGTGCACCGTAAGGTCTGCCCGATTCACGCGCACGTCCAGTTTGTGCACCTTCTTCCCCGGCGGGTTTGAGGATTGGTAGCCAAGCAGGTAGTACGAACCGGTCTCAGCAAAGACCTGCGCGATGCCGGGGCCGGGATCGTTGCTGCCGGTCACCGCGAACCCACCCGTGTTGGCAGCGACGTCCTGGAGAAACCGGCGATTGATCAGACCCTCTTCGCGCGTACCGCCTGGCGCCAGTTCGCTTCCCCCTATGTTCCAGGTGGTCGGTCCAATCTGAAGATCGAGTGCCTGACCGCGCAGCCCACCCGGGTCGAGCCCATAGATACTCACGTTCGCGCGGCCAGCCGCCGCCAGCAATTCTGCCCATTCGTCCTTCAACTGATCGGCGAATGCACTCCGGCTCGGGCCTCCCTCCAGGGCAATTGGAATGCCGGCACTAATCCAGAGCACGGCTATTCGACGCGGTCCGAGGCCGGCGAGCCCCTGAACCAGATTCCGGATTGTCGCCGTCACCGAGAGATAGATCGGGCCCGACGACTCCTCGAATCGGTCGAAGTCGCGCCTCATGCGCGGGACATACCGCCTAACGGCGGACGTCAGGCGCGCGTGGTCCGTCGTGACATTCTGGCTCGCCTCGCGGCCCGCGGTGAAGACAACGGCCGTGAGGTCCGACGGGGAGAGCTTGTCGATGGCAAGCGTCGCGAGACCCTTGGCTCGTACCGCTTCGCCCGGCGCCATGGGCGATAGATCATCGAGCACAAGCACGATCACGCGACCATCTACCGCGAGGCTGTTTGTCGTGACATCAGCGGGTACGTCGCTTAGCCAGGCCGTTTCCGGCCTGCCGACGCTGCCCGTCGCGGCCACGTCAGGGAGGTCGACGGCTGAGAAAGTTGCGATCGTCTGCGGCTTGCCATCCTCGATAATTGTGAAATCTGCGGCAGTGAGATCACGTACCGGGCGACGGTCCTTGTCGAGGACCGACACGTCAACCACAACCGCATCGACGCCGGTCCTGAAGGTCGGAGGAGGGAGTTGCTGAGCTGAAATCCCGACTACGACGGCAATCGCGCAAGATGAGAATAGCGCCGAAGAAAGGCCGCAGACGGTACGCCTAACGTGTCCCGACCTGGCCCATAGGCCCGCCAACTGTGGATGGGCAGACGCAACCGGGTGTTCCATGGTCGGAACTCCTTCTCCGACGAGGTGATCGCGCATATTATGCCACAGCTCACACGGTCGGAACGTATACGACGGCCAGCGAGAAACGCGGGTGGACGGGGAGGCCGTGAACGGCGACGCTCACTCATAATCTACGCTCCCCTGCGCGGTTGTTGGCATGTACTTGACGACGATCCCGGATGAACTTCGCGCGCAAGGCCATGTTGTGGGAACGTCCTATATTCAGAACGGTCACGGGCAACTCGTCGTCGTTGATGATGTGGCGATGTCCATACCAGACGCAAAGGCAGTCGCCAAGAAACGCTCAACGGTTGCTGAGATCGCTGCGGCTAGGAAAGCAAACTGACCCACTACCGAAAGCTCAAGTAACCCCCTGTCCAACCGTTGTGTTGGTGGTGGTGGCCTATACTTCGTGTTACCGTGTCACGCTGGAGGCCGCCGGTGTACCCGAGAACGCTCAAGGTCGGGCCGCGGCCGCGTGGCACGTGCTGAACTCGTGGAAGTCCCTGCCTGGACTCGAAGGCGGGGTCCTGAACGTTGTACAGCTGGACGCTTGGGTAACCAGGGCGCTCGCTCTAGCCGTCGAAAGGCGGCAGGCGACGGTCGTCGCGGATTACGTCGGGAAGCTTCTGAGTAGTAGCCCCGCTGGCCCAGACGGAGGCTGGCCGCACGAGGCGGTTCGGGACGTTATAGAAAGGGTGGAAGATCCGGATCTCGAGAGCGGGTTTGAGGTGGGCGTGTTCAACAGGCGAGGTGTCGTCACTCGTCACCCAGCTGAAGGCGGACGGCAAGAGCGGGTGCTGCCCGATCAGTATCAAGCGTGGGCTGCGCAGATCGCGGACCGCTGGCCGCGGACCGCTGCTGTTCTCCGGAATCTCGAAAGGACGTACCGAAGCTACGCGCAACGTGAGGACGTCGAAACCGACCTGCGGAATGACGGCCTCTGATAGGCAGCGACAATATCGCGCGCTTGGCTGTATGGATGGCCCCCCCGTGCGACGCCCCGAACTGCGAGGCCACGAGTTCGCTCTAATGAAGCGTTTCAATGTGCCCGCTGTGATGGCAAGACGGACGCGAAAGATACTTGCCGTGGCCGTCCCGCGTCAGCAGTATCGCCTCATCCTCGGCGCATGGGGCTGCGTGGCGTTCGGGATCGAGATCTCGGTCATGGCGCGGTTATTCCACGACGCTCTCACAACCACCTTTCGAGAAGTGTTCGACACCATCACCTTCGCGAGCACGAACTGGTCGGAGGAGCGCATGTCCATCGGTCCGCTCGCAAGGCTACTCGCCACCCGGGTAGCACCGTGACGATTCGCGCCTCGCTGGACTGTACCGTGTGCGAGCCATGCATCTACTGCGCGTCATCAAGGCCGCCAACGAAACGCGAGCACGTGATGCCTCGGTCGTTGGGAACATTCGCGCATAACTGGACGCTCAATTGCGTGTGTGACGAGTGCAATAAGTACTTTGCCGACAACCTGGAGCTTGCTCTCGGCCGAGACAGCCGGGAGGCGTTTCTGAGAATTGAGCTTGGGCTCAAGCCTGCTGCCGGCGCGGCGGAGCTTCTGAATCGCCGGGTCAAGTCGCGCCTACAAGATCCCGGTCAATTCGACGGTGCCCGCGTCGTGATGATGGCATCCGACGACGGCACCGACATGATTCCTGTGCCTGTTCCGCAGGTCGGATTTCGGCATAAAGGCGAGGACTGGAGTTCTCTAATAGAGAAGGAACTCACGCCCGAGAACGTCCAGAAGTTCAGAGGGCCGACCGTAGAAGTCAGGATTCTCGGCGTTGGCCCCGACTGCGAGCGGTTGAGGCAGCGGCTCGCAGATCTGGGAATTGGCTTCGACGAACGCTCCCGAGCAATGAACCAGCCAATCACGGAGCAGCCATCATTCACTGTTGTGCATGACATCGATGTCGATCAGACGGTCATTCGCGCCGCCTGCAAGATCGGGTTCAACTACGCAGCCAAGATCCTGGGTTGCGCAACGGTCCGCCGTCCTGCTTTCGACGCCTCAAGGCGGTTCGTGAGGTACGGTGAAGCACCTGTTCGGCTTGCGACCGTACAGAGGGCCTCGGTCCTTGTCGGTCCACACGCCGACTCATCGAGGGTTCACGCCTGCGCGATTGGGTGGGATTCTGGCCATCTCGTGGTTCTGGTGAGCCTGTTCAACGAGATCACATATGGCATGCGGATGTGCGCGGCTGACCCCGACCAGTTTCCGACGTCGCGTCACTTCTTCGACCCTCTGGAGCGAACCATCTCGCAGGCTGGTGTTTCCGACTGAACGGACCTGAGCTTGACTATCTGCACGACGGGCGTATAAACATTGTTGGGCGGGATCTTGCCGTTAAGGATCAGACGCAGACGAACTCGACGAAGCCACACTCGACGTTGCCGACCTACTCGGTCAGTGGTACACGGTCGAGCCGATGATAAGCGGCGCCGGCCGGCGCCTACATCCCGGCAGGCTCACCGAATAGGAGCATCTGGCCTTCGGCCGGTGCTTCTGCCGGACCCTTCTCTGCCTCCAGCTCCGCGAATCTCTCCCGCACGTCCTTCTTGAACGGGCCGTAGAAGACGGTGTAGAAGTCGTCGTCGCCATTGGGTGGCAGGGCGAGTTGATGCTCGACCAAACGTTCGAGGGCGCGTCGAATCCACGTAGTGGTGGGAAACTGAACCGCTCGCTGATCCTGATGTAGAACGGCGGACCCATTCGCCGCCTGCAGTTCTTGCGTCACAGCAGCGATGGACACTTGTAGCTTGTGCTTACCTGTCTGCTCGTCGTACTTTCCATCCGGAATCAGCGATGGCAGGTAGTCCACCCAAAGGCGTTCGAGCAGCAGGACCATCGGCGGCCGGTAGTCGTAGTACCGCACATTACCGAACGACTGCAGCACTTCGTCGATGGGGATGTTGACTCCCTCATCGAGCCTCGCCGAAAGCTCTGGGTCGCCGACTTGGCCGGCCGCTAGGCGGAAGAAATAGTAGGGGACGCGTTCCGTCGACTCGTTAAACTCAATGACGCTGGAGTTTGGTCCAACTGAATCGTCGGCTCTGACCCTGCGTTCGTCGAAGTAACGCGCGAACTTGCGCCCTCGGCTCTGGTGAACGAGGATGGCAGCGTCCGAGTGCTGGATCTGTTCGGACTCGGTCCACCATCCTGCCAGCGCCGCGTCGTACTTGCGAAGCTGCTGGATGTGCTGCTCGTAGTGGCCGTCTCGGTCAAGCGACTTCTTCGCCTCGGCGACGATGCCGTACGTCGCAGTCTTTTGAGCGACCAAGTCGGGCGTCACATCGTCGGGCTGAACGACGGCCTCGGGGTTGTCGGCGGTTGGAGCAGGGACCGGTGCCGGAGTCATCCGGCGACCAAGTCCGAATTCCGCGCCTTCCCGCTTCGAAACGCCGTTGTGAGTGACTAGCGCTGCGAACGCGAGTAGTGCGTGAACCGTCTGTTCGTAGTCGATGGCCGCGTCAATTAGTCGCGCCGTCGAGTCGCCGTTCTTCTTGGTCATAGGTCGAGACCTGGCCCTCGCGGAAACGATCGAACACGTGGTGAACTAGCCGAACGAAAGCCGCCTCTGACGCCTTCAGCCCGGGCATTAGAGCCAAGCGACGGGGTGGTATCGCCCATACGTCGAACGATGACCCATCGAACATGTCTGCCACTGCCACGTGTGCGTACGGATTTCCGTGGGCGACGGCGTGAATAGAGTGGGGGTACTTCACGAGGACCTGGACGAAGTCTCTGACGTTTTGAAGATCGTCGAATACCGGCCTCGAGAAAGTGATTGAAAGGGGACGCGGGACGTAGTGTGACTCTCGTAGCCCGCGGCCTCTGTAGTACCGGAGCTTCCGGTCACCGACCTCCGCGATGTGAGCGGCGACCGTTGAATAGGCAAGCCTGAAGCTGCCAGAAACTTCGACTTCTCCGTTCTTGCGGATCTTGCAGGTCGCTGTCGGCCGAATATGCGCGTGCTCCCCTATGGTTGGGAAGAACTCGACATCGAGAGAGGTCAGATTCTGTTGCCGGTCTTCGAAGTTCGCAATCGCCGAATCAAGCTCCTCCGCAGTCCATCCCCGCACGGAACGGCGGGTCTTCTCAGTGCCGGCGTGCAGTCGTTCAGTGGCAGAAAACGCGCGCACTATCATTGAATGGCCGGTCGCCCGCTTCAGCGCCTTTACGCCGCGGACCATCTCGGACTGGGATAACAGAATCGAGACAAGCCGCGGGTAAACGTGACCGACAGCGCTGCGGAGATGCCGCCACTCGTCGCTCTTGCATACGCTCACCAGCGCTCGGACGTGTTCGCTGACAGATGAGTCGGGGAACGGAAGCGCCGCCAACGGGACCTGTTCCTTACCTTTGACGAAGAGGTACGCGGCCGGCCCCAGTTGCTTCAGATTCCGGCCCGCTTCGACTTCCCCGTTCAACACCGTTTCCGGCGATTGCGCCGAATAGACGACCTTCACGCGACATCGGTACGGCGGTGGCACCTCAAGTTGCGCGAGCCGTTCGAGGACCGTTGAGGCATCACCGTTGCTGAACAGCGCCTTGACATACGCCCGGAACCGGTGCTCTTCTCGCCCAGTGTGCATTCGCGCAGGCACTTGCCCCCCCTTTCTCGCGGTACGCTCCGTTGAGCGTCACTGTATATCACTTTTCTGTACTGGATGGGCGCGGGAGAGGGGGATTCGAACCCTGCAGGTTTCCCTTTCGCCGGTGTTGGAGTCCGTCATCGTCTCTGCGGCCTAGCACACGACGTCGGCAGGTGATGCTGCGCCCCGTTGTTGTTGTGGACGGCGCAGTGCAAACTCAGCTCATGGGATGAGTCGTCGCCGCCGTTATGACGGTCGGGATCGCTGTAACTGGCGTAGTCACAGGGATCGTCGTCATCCTTCCCGTCTTCAGTGTCGTTAGGCTTGGCCTCGTTATGTCGTTGGGGCCTCGGGAGAAACGTCAGGGGTGGCCTTCGATGCACAGGCGAATCCAACGTGATCAAAACGGGAACGTCAGACTTCTGGTTGTTCCTGGCCCGAAGTCAGCCGACGCTCTCCTCTATCCGGAGCCCGGCGTGCGCCGACAGCCGCTCCCGGAGTCCGAGCCTGAGGATCGCATCTCTGGCCGCCGCCGGGACAAGCAACTCCCATTCTGTTAACCCTTCCCGGATGGACTGGCTCGGTGTCTGGCCAGAGCTGACCAATAGGCCACGGGCGGACGCGATTTCGATGATCTCGTCCACCGACAGAGGATTCCCCTCTTGGCTCAGAACTTCGTAGGCGAGGTCCAAGAAACGGGACATCGAGTATCGAGTCCTCCTAAGTCCACGGACCCTGAGCACCGCAGAAATACCGACCTCTGGGCCAGCGTCCGCCGCCACTGTACCCTGTTCCATGGCTGCGCGGGTCCGGCGCAGCCGGATGGGGAACTAGTCAGAAGAGCCAGTGGCCGGAGTCAATGTGCAACGGCGGCAACCAACGGCGGATTCTAGCAGGTATGGCCGCCGCCACGCTTGGACGTAGGACCTTCCTTCGTAATCAGCAGGTCGTTGGTTCAGGTCCGACCGCCGGCTCCACAAACGCTTGTCCGCACAGCCGGACCTTTGTCTCGCGCAGCGGCCGGATTGCCAGGTCACCGCCCTCGACCTGGCGATACTCGCTACCCCACGTCTTCCACAGCCTCGATGCTTTGCGTAGTCGCGTAACTGCCCATCAGCGTAGATGGCCACCTGTCGGTCGCCCATCGATGCTTCCAGGTCCGAGGGGCCGAGCGCGTTGAGCGTAACATCAGCGTAACAACCAGCGGCCGTCCATGGCGGCTTTCGCCCTGTCATCGCCCGTCATCACGGCTTTGTCGCTAAAGAGGATGGAAGAACGGAGCGCGCAACCGCTGAGGACAAGACGAGCAGAATCACTAACATAAAAGCCCTTCACCGGCCATCATGGCCTATGAAGGGCTTCTGTCCGAAGGTAAGAAGTTGGTCGGGGCGAGTGGATTCGAACCACCGACCCCTCGGTCCCGAACCGAGTGCTCTACCAGGCTGAGCCACGCCCCGACGTTCAATCAGTCTACCGCACTCGACCGTGCCACCGAAAGCCATTTCGACGATCGGGTTGCCACCCCGGGTCTGTGACCGCCTCCACCGATGGGCGGCCACGGGGGGCCGCCCCTGCGTCAACGACGACGCGAGCCAGCCCCCTTCAGCCGCCGCGACGGCCGCCTCTTCACCGTCGCCACTGGCTTCACCACCCGTTTCACCCCGGACGCCACCAAGGTCGTCGTCGCCGGGCGCTTCACCAACCGCTTCACCCCGGGCGCCATCACGGTTGTCGCCGCCACTGGTTTGAGCAGACGTTCCACTAGCCGCAGCGCATCGTGCGCCGTCAGGTCAGGCTGAAGCGGCGTCACCGAGATGTAGCCCTCACGCACGGCCTGGTAGTCGGACCGGTCGTGCGGTTCCCACTCGTCCAGCGCCTCATCTATCCAGTAGTACGGCCGTCGCTTGGGATCGACCCGTTCATCAACAGAGGTCACATGATTCCGCTTCGCCTGGACGGTTACCTTGAACCCGCGTGTGACGACGCGCGGCACGTTGATGTTCAGGAGCGTGCGCGGCGGAAGTCCGTTTTCAAGGACCCGTTCGGCAATCTGCGCCGCGGCTCCGGCGGCCTTCGAGAAATCGAACCGTTCCCGCGTTCGCTCCAGCGACACCGCGAGGCTCGGCACACCGAGCAGGGCCCCTTCGAGCGCTCCCGATACCGTTCCCGAATACGTCACATCGTCGCCCAGATTCCAGCCGGTGTTGATGCCCGACACGACCAGGTCCGGAAGGTCCTTGAGGATGATGGCCACGGCGATGTTGACGCAATCAGTGGGTGTGCCATCGACCGCGTACACGCCCTCCCCCATCCGTTCGAGCCTGAGGGGATGGTGCAACGTGAGCGCGTGCCCCACAGCGCTCGCCTCTTTCGCCGGCGCGACCACGACAACTTCACCGAGGTGTTTGAGTGCATCCGCCAGAGCCGTCAGACCCTCTGAACGGACGCCATCATCATTGGTGACAAGGATTTTCTTCATGGCAAACAGTTGATTATAGCCTGCCCTACGATGCGGAGCGTGCCCGAGGAAGGGGAACCACTGCGAGCAGAACTGCCGAAGCCATCGCGAGTACTGCACCGGTCATGAACGCGGAGGGCGCGCCGGCAAACTTCCAGATGCCGCCAAAGAGCAGGCTCGCGCACAACGCTCCGATGCCAATGACGGCGCTGTAGACGCCAAACGCGTTACCCCTGGAGTTCTCCGGCACCAGGTCGGCGACAACCGCCTTCTCGACGCCTTCGGTGAGTCCGTAGTAGAGGCCATAGACCAGGAACACGGCGACGAGCGCCGGCAGCGACGACACAACCGCGAACCCGGCGTAGACGCCGGCATAGATGACCCAGCCACTGGTGATGATGACCTTTCGGCTCACGCGATCGGATAGTCGCCCAGCGATGGGCGACGCCACAGCCTTCACCACGTGCAGCGCGGCCCAGACAAGCGGGATCCACGTCCCGCCGATGCCGGCCTCGTTCAGCCGGAGCAGGAGAAAGGCGTCGGTCGAGTTCCCGAAACTAAAGAGGAGGAGGACGCCCAGATAGCGATAGAACGACGAGCCCAGAGGCGATCTGACGGTCGCTGCCCGGGAGTCTGATGCGGCTCCCGGGGTTAAAGCCCCTGGGCTCCACGGCGGGGGAACGTCCGGCACCGGCAACAGCATCAAGACGGCGATGACGCCAGGAATCAGCGTCAACGCGAACAGCAGCCGATACTGTTCAGGAAAGAAATAGAGAAACAGTGTCGCCAGCAGCGGACCGACGACAGCTCCCGCGTGATCCATGGCGCGATTCACGCCAAAGGCATAGCCCCGGATAGACGGATCGGCCCACGACGCAATCAGGGCATCGCGCGGCGCACCGCGCACGCCTTTGCCAACCCGATCGGCCAGCCGCACCAGCAGCACGTGGGGCCACGTCGTTGCCAGCGCCACCAATGGCCTCACCGCCGACGACACGGCATAGCCGGCAATCATCAGCGGTTTTCGCGTGCGCCACCTATCGGCCATGCGTCCCGAGATGATCTTCAGTACGCTGTTGAGCGCTTCGGCGGCGCCTTCGATAATGCCAATTGAAAGAGCCGTACCTCCCAGCACCCGCGTCAGGTAGAGCGGCATCAGGGGATAGACGACTTCCGATGCGGTGTCGGTGAAGAAGCTCGTCCACGACACGAGCCACACCGGTCGCGGCAATGTCGGCCGCGGCCCCTGTGGAGACGGCGAGTTGGCCATCGACACGCGTCAGGCCTTCAGGTAGAGACCGCGCCGGTCCATCAGATAGAGCACACCAAAGAGCACCACAAGATTCGCGAACGCATAGAGCAGCGACGCATTGTAGGGATCGGCCAGGGGGACGAACCAGCTCGTGTAAATGTAACGGCTGAGCGAGGTCACCTTGCCATCCACACCGGCGAACTTGATCAGTCCCATCTGCTTGGCAAGGTATCCCGACAACACGAACAACGTGATGGCGTTGAGTCCGAGAATCACGAACGGCCGAGCCCAGCGCCGCCATCCATACACGTCGATGACCATGTAGCAGAACGCCAGAAACAGGGCCGCCCCGCCACCGGTGAACCAGACGTAGGAACTGGTCCAGAGACTCTTGTTGATCGGGAACGCGAAGCCCCAGATGTAGCCCACGACCATGGCAATGACGCCGGCAACGGCCATCTTGATGGCCTTCTCTGTCTTCGTCGCGCCCGAAGCCAGCCAGAGGCCCGTCACGGCCCCGAGCAACGTGGTGGCAATGGCCGCGAACGTGCTCAGGATCCCTTCCGGATCCCACGTCTTCGATTGCGACCACAAGTGCCCGCCAAGCAGGGTGCGGTCGACCCACGCGCCGAGGTTGCCGCTCGGCGTCAGATCGCCAGCCACGCCCCCTGGCGCCGGAATCCACGTCATCACGAGCCAGTACCCGATCGTCAGCGCGACCGCGATCGCGCCCAGTTTCACGCCGTGCGCGAACCGGCTGGCATCAGTGGGCTCGCCGCGCCGCGCCGTCGCACGGAAGACGAACGCCGCAATCAGGTAGCAGACGGCAATGCGCGCCAGCACGCCGGGAATCCGGACGATCGACAGGTCGAACCGCGGCCAGAATGTCAGGAGGAAGCCAAGGCCGAAGATCACGATCGACCGCTTGACGATCTTCCAGGGATTGCCCATCGTGCCGCGCGACAGCGTCATCGACACGCCCACGATGAACAGGAAAAACGGGAAGATGAGGTCGGTGGGGGTGCATCCGTTCCACTCGGCATGCGACAACGGCCAGTAGACATGTCCCCAGTCGCCGGGATTGTTCACAATCACCATTCCGGCCATCGTCAGGCCCCGGAAGGCGTCGAGAGACTCCATCCGCGTCGGGTTGGTCACCAGATGTCCTCCGTGTGCAGGCCATGATGCCGTTTTCAGGCCGCAATGAAAAGGGGGGGGCGGATTGCAATCTGCGCGCGTCGGCGTTACAACAGTGTCATGCTTGCGCTCTCCGACGTCCTGGCGGCACGCACGCGCGAAGGCGAGTTGTACGAGACCTACGACGGCACATGGGTCCGCTGCTTCGCGTGCGGGCACGTCTGCCCGATTCCGGATGGCGCACAGGGCGTCTGCAAGGTGCGCTTCAACGACGGCGGCCGCTTGAGAGTGCCGTGGGGCTACGTCGCGGGCGCGCAGTGCGATCCGATTGAGAAGAAACCGTTCTTCCACGTCGAGCCGGGATCGCTCGCCTACAGCTTCGGCATGCTGGGATGCGACCTGCACTGCGCGTACTGTCAGAACTGGGTCACGTCGCAGGTGCTCCGCGATCCGGACGCGGGCTCACGGATCACCGACGTCACCCCTGACGCCCTTGTACGAGAGGCTGTCCGCGCCCGCGCCCGAGCGGTCATCAGCACCTACAATGAGCCCCTCATCACCAGCGAGTGGGCCGTCGCCGTGTTCCGCGAGGCGCGGCAATCGGGTCTGCTGACCGGATTCGTGTCGAACGGCAATGGCACGCCGCAGGTCCTCGCGTACCTGGCGCCCTGGATCGATCTGTTCAAGGTCGACCTCAAGGGCTTCGACGACAAGGCCTACCGGAAGCTCGGTGGACGCCTGCAGCCGGTCACCGAGACGATCCGGGCGTTGCACCAGATGGGCAAATGGGTCGAAGTGGTCACGCTGGTCGTGCCCGGCCTCAACGATTCGGATCACGAGCTGACAGCCCTCTCCGCGTTCATCGCGAGCGTGTCGCCTGACATCCCGTGGCACGTCACGTCGTTTCACGCCAACTATCGCATGACCGACGCTCGCAGTACGACGCCGGCCATGCTGGCGAAGGCCGCGGACATCGGACGGAGGGCGGGTCTACGGTTTGTCTACGCGGGAAACCTGCCGGGTCTGGTCGGCCGCCTCGAAGACACCATGTGCCCAGCGTGCGACACGCTGCTGGTCGAGCGAGCGGGCTACCAGATTCGCCAGAACCGCCTCGCCGGACATGGAACGTGCCCGTCGTGCGGGACCGTCATTCCGGGTCGCTGGTTCAAGCACTGACTCTTCTGCCGGCCCCCGCGGCGCCTTTTTCCACCGTACGGGGACGGGCGAATCCTGGGAACGCCGGGCTCCCCGACTTCGCTCGTCGAGCTTCGTCGAGGTCTCGCCGTAGCGCCGCGCGCGGAGGCGGACAGCCCGGCCACGCTGGAGCGTGGCGATCCCGGGGGGGCGAAAACTGCGTACCTGTGGAAACCTCACCGGTTCGTCTAAACCGCCGCCCTCCCCCTTGAACCCGGCATAATAGACACGATGTCTCCCGTCGATGCCCTCGGCCGGTCACTCACAAGTCTCCGGGTCTCGGTGACTGATCGGTGCAATCTCCGTTGTCAGTACTGCATGCCCGAGGACGAGTACACGTGGCTCGCCCGCGAGGACCTCCTGCACTTCGAGGAAATCAGCCGACTGGTCGACCTGTTCGCCGCGATTGGGGTTGACAAGATCCGCCTGACCGGCGGTGAACCGCTCCTGCGCCGGGACCTGCCCGAACTGGTCGCGCAACTGGCGCGCAAGTCTGCACTCGCCGACATCTCGCTCACGACCAACGGGATTCTGCTCGGTGAATCGGCTGCCGCTCTCAAGGACGCAGGTCTTCGCCGGCTGAACATCAGCCTTGACACGCTCCTGTCGCAGCGGTTCATCGAACTGACACGTCAGGACGCCCACGCCCGCGTGATCAGCGGGATCGAGACGGCCGCACGGCTCTTCGACGGCCTCAAACTGGATTCCGTGGTGATGCGCGGTGTGAATGATGACGAACTGGTGCCCCTGCTCGACTATGGTGCGCGCATCGGTGCCGAGGTTCGCTTCATCGAGTATATGGATGTGGGTGGCGCGACGCGCTGGGCCTCGAATCTTGTCGTCTCGCGCCGGGAGATCCTCGAACGGCTGACGGCGCATTTCGGTGCTGTTCAACCCGTCGAGGAACCTGCCAGCACGGCGCCGGCTGATCGATTCGTCCTGCCCGACGGCCGCGTCTTCGGCATCATCGCGTCGACGACCGAACCGTTCTGCCAAGCCTGCGATCGCGCGCGCATCACGGCCGACGGCATGTTCTACACGTGCCTCTATGGCACCGATGGACTCGATCTGCGTGGACGGCTGAGGGCCGGGGCCAGTCCGCAGGAACTCATCGAGACGCTCAACACGCGCTGGGTCCGTCGCGCCGATCGCGGCGCCGAAGAGCGCCTCTCGATGCGCGACCGATCAATCTATCTGCCTGTGGAAACGCTGAAGGCGGACCCGCATCTGGAGATGCACAAAAGGGGCGGCTAGCGAGGCGCCGCCTCAGACCGCCGAGCGCGCTCGCAGGCAAACCGCGCCAGAAGACGCATTCCCAGCCCGTCATTCCCGCGAACGCAGGAATCCACGACTGGACCCCGGCTTCCGCCGGGGTGACGAATCCTTGCTCCAGGCAAAAGACGATCGAGTCACTTTTTCTGATCCCTCTTCCTGGCGGGGATCCAGCCGCTCTCGAACCGGGTGCCGAGGACGAGCCGCACCACTTCGTTGTAGTTGCGAACTCCGCTCGCCACTCTGTTTGTCTTCAAGTACGAGTCGTAGGTCCGCCAGGCGACGAGGCTGACCATGCGGATCTGATCACGCTCATTGCGTTGGCGCATCAGTTCGATATCCCGGATGACCCGGCTCGGAAGGCTGACCATCACCAGCCGGCGTTGGTTCGCATCGAGCGAGCCGACGACCCGCAGAAACAGATCAAGCCAGCCGCTGTACTGCGCCCATTCGTCCGAATGGATGCACGCCAGCCATCCCACAAACGACGCTTCCGACTCGCGAGCCAGGCCCGCCAAGTGTGCCCACTCGTGCGCGATCACCGCGGGCTGCTCGACTGGCAGAAGGTTCGTCGCCGCGAGCGTCTCGAGAAAGAACGGGTCGGTCATGCCGCTCACGCCGGCCCGCGTGAAGTACGGATCCAGCAGCGACACTTTCGGTCGCCCCGGACGCGTGCCACCGGGCAGACCGATGGCGCGCGCGGCCTCGTCGAACGCGGGCGCCAGCCGCCGCGCCTGTTCCTGCCGAGTCTCTTCCTCCGACTGCGGCGGCACGACACGCTGCAGCCGCACCAGTGCGGCCACGACCTGGTCAGCCAGCGTTCCTGTCCGCTCCTGCGTGAGCCTCGACTCGTCGAAGTCCAGCCAGGCGGTCACCGGCTCGCGCTGGTAGTTCAGGCCCCAACACCCGTAGAAGGCGATATAGGCCGCAGCTGCGATTGCCCCCATGTTCAGGACGGCCCGCCCCGTCGTTCGCCACCGCCGGCCGCGCCCGGACCCGATGATGCGCACGGCGCCCCAGGCCACCCCGAGGAGCCCGACGACAATCAGGACGTCAAGTAGCGCAAACGGAGCCAGGTTCGACACGCCGGTAAGCACCGACTGTATCTGCGGGTAGGCGGACCGCGCGTACCACCGCTCGACCAGGCTTGCCGGCCACCGCACGGCAATCAAGAGCGCGGCCGTGCCCATCAGCCCGAGCCGCCAGGCTATCCTGCTTGTCACGCGGTCATTGTGGCATATGGCGCGTGGACGCCCGGCCACACTCTAACCTGCACACCCCGACCGACCGATACAACCGAACAAGGGGACATTCTCGAACCCCTGTTCGTAGTTCCGTCGGCTGGAGGGTGACATGTCAGGTCAGCGATCGAGATTGGTGGTGTGGTTCGGTATCGTGGCTCTTGCCGTGGCGGCGACTGCCTGCTCCGAACTCCTCAATCCCTTCAAGCCGTCGTCAACGACGTCGAACAGCGGGTCGACATCGACGACCACGTCGTCGGCATTTGCCATTACGACCGCCACTGTCGTCGTCGACAACTCCGCGCTCAACGTCACATGCCCGGGGAATGTCACGTTCACGGCCACCCTGACATCAAACAAGGATGGCGTCATCGCCTACAAGTGGGAACGCAGCGACGGCTCGGCCACGGCGACTCAGACCCTCACCTTCCCCAGCGCGACCTCGCTCACGGCCGTCAACACGTGGCAAGTCCCCGCTACGACCAGCGCGTGGCAACTCCTGCACGTCGTGACGCCGAACGATATCTCGTCGAACCCCGTGAACTTCACGGTCACCTGCAAGTAGCAACTGACCTCTTGCAGCATCGGGCCGGGCCGCGCGAGCCGCCTGGCCCGTCGTCTTTTCAGACGCCCTGCCATCCTCGCCACCGCGCTCCACATCTGCCATCAAACCCCATCGGTCGGCTTCGTGCTCTAGACATCTTCGATGGGCTTCATCTTGCCGAATAAAGCAGGTTCTTCGTCACCCCCGCGGAAGCGGGGGTCCAGTCCTCGGGCTGGAAGTGCCTCTTCGGGCGCCGATTGCCGGCGAGAGCGCTCCGCGGTTTGGGGCGAAGCTTCGCGCTTCGACTCGCAACTACGGTTGCGAATTCTCGCGACGCGATCCGGTCAACAAGCTCGCTCAGCACTAAGTCCTGAGGGAATAGGTTCGTCACCGAACTGATGAATCGAAGGACTAAGCTAGACTCCTGCGGCTCAAACAGTTATAACGGCTGAAGTCGGTAGGATTTCCAGAAGCATGGCACACGAAGGACGTCGCATCGAAGTCAGGGGCATCGTCCAGGGCGTCGGATTCCGCCCGTGGGTGTTCCGCCTGGCATCGGCCCACGCCATCGGCGGATGGGTCCGCAATGACGACGCCGGTGTGACCATTGAGGCGTTTGGCACGGGCGCGGCGCTCGACGCGTTTCTCGGGGATTTGCGTGCGTCTCCCCCACCCGCGGCGCAGATTCGTTCCGTGCGCAGCATCCGCGTGCCTCCTCGTCTGGTTCGGACCTTCGAAATCGTCGAATCGGCGAGATCCGTCGACCATCACGTCTCCATCCCTGCCGATCTCGCCACCTGCGCTGAATGTCTGGCTGAGGTCCACGACCCCGACAACCGCCGGCATCGCTACGCCTTCACGAACTGCACCAATTGCGGACCGCGCTTTACGATTGCGACCAGCGTGCCGTACGACCGGCCGCACACCACCATGGTCTCGTTCGCGATGTGCGACCAGTGCCGGTCGGAGTACGAGTCGCCGACCAATCGGCGGTTCCACGCGCAGCCGAACGCGTGTCCCACGTGTGGACCTCGCCTGTGGCTGACCGATTCGGCGGGCATCGAGACGCCAACTCCTGACCCGATTCGCGCGGGTGCCGACGCGTTGCGGCAGGGCCTCATCGTGGCCGTCAAGGGACTCGGCGGCTTTCATCTGGCCTGCGACGCCACCAATGAGGCGGCCGTCGCCCAACTGCGCCTCCGGAAGCGCCGCGACGAGAAGCCGTTCGCGGTGATGGTCGGCAGACTCGCCGAGGCCGAGGTGCTGGCCGATCTCACCGACCTTGAACGCGGCCTGCTGACGTCGATTGAGCGGCCCATCGTGCTGGTGTGGCAGCGAGGAGGCAACGGGCTCGCGCCGAACGTGGCGCCGGCCAATGCCACCGTCGGTCTGATCCTTCCGTACACGCCCTTGCACCACCTGCTGCTGGCCGAGTCGCAGCGGCCCCTGGTGATGACGTCGGGCAATCTGGCCGAAGAGCCGCTGGTCTGCGACAACGACGAAGCGCTCGCGCGCCTGGGCAGCGTCGCCGATCGCTTCCTCATGCACGACCGGAACATCGCGACGCGGTGCGACGACTCGGTCGCCCGCGTGATCCGCGGAAGACCAACCGTGCTGCGACGGTCGCGCGGCTACGTGCCAAGGGGTGTGGCGGTCGTCGAGTCGTTTGCCGAGCCGGTTCTGGCCTGCGGAGGGCTGCTCAAGAACACCTTCTGTATCGGTGTGGGTGATACGGCGTACCTCGGTCCGCACATTGGTGATCTGGATAATCTCGAGACGTACGAATCGTACGAGCGGGCGGTCGAGAAATTCGAGCACTTCCTCGCGGCGAAACCCGCTGTGGTCGCCCACGACCTGCACCCCGAATACCTCTCGACGCGCTACGCGCTCGAGCGCCCGGAGCCGCTCAAGATTGCCATTCAGCACCATCATGCGCACGTGGCAAGCGCGATGGCTGAACACCGGATCGAGGGATCCGTTATCGGTGTCGCATTTGACGGCTCGGGGTTGGGAACCGACGGCACGGCGTGGGGCGGCGAGGTCCTGCTCGCCGATTACACCCGGTTCGAGCGTCTGGCGACATTCAGGCCCATTGCACTCGCGGGCGGTGACCTCGCGATCCGCCAGGTCTGGCGCCAGGCCATCGCGATGCTTGACGATGCGCTTGGAGGCGATACGCCGATCGACAGACTGCCGCTCTTCAGGCATGTGCCGGCCGCCGAGATCACCGTGGTCCGGCAGATGATCGCCGGGCACGTCAACACGACAGCCGCTCACGGCGTGGGCCGCTATTTCGACGCCGTCGGCGCACTCGTACTGGGAAGGACCGAATCCCGCTACGAGGGGCAGGTCGCCCTCGAGTGGAATCTCGCGGCCGACCCCGCCGACGACGCGCAGTACGAGTTCGCCGTCACGAGGCGGGGCGCACTGTTTGAAGTGGATCTTCGTCCGGCGATCCGGGCCATCGTGTCAGACACGCTCGCGGGTCGGTCGCCCGCGGCGATCTCGGCCCGCTTCCACAACACGCTGGCCGCCGCAACGGCCGATCTGGTTCGAACCGCCATTGCGCGGCACGGGCGGCTGCCGGTGGTGCTGTCGGGTGGCTGCTTCCAGAACGCCCGGCTGACCGAAGGCGTGGTTCGCGAGCTTGGTCCGAACGTGCACGTCGTCTTGCACGAGTCGGTCCCGCCGGGTGACGGCGGGCTCGCGCTCGGGCAGGCCGTGATTGCCAACGCCGTCGTGCAGTCGGGGTCGCAGATTGTGTCGGAGGGACTATGTGCCTAGGCGTTCCGGGCAAGGTGATTGAGGTGGCCGGCAATGTCGCCATCGTGGACTTCTGGGGCGTGCGCCGGCAGGTGCAGCTCGACGTCGTTGACGAGCCTGTCGCGCCAGGTGACTACATCCTGAATCATGTCGGCTTCGCCATCCGGCGCATTCCCGAATCGGAGATCGGCGAGACCCTCGCGCTCTACGAGCAACTGATCGCGCAGGCCGAGCAGGATGATCTGATGGCCGAAGACGTCCGCAACGAGATCGCCGCGTCCAGAGATGACCCACGTGCCGGGAACTGATCGCGACCAGGCCCTCTCCGAACTGAAGTTCCGCGATCCGGTGCGCGCGCGCGCCCTGGTCGAGGCACTGGGGCGACGAACCGCGGAACTGGGCCGTGCGCCGGTGTCGGTGATGCACGTCTGCGGCAGCCACGAACAGGCCATCGCGAAATTCGGCCTGCGATCGACATTCCCCCGCGGACTCAACGTCATCATGGGTCCGGGATGCCCCGTCTGCATTACCGACACGCCCGAAGTCGACGAAGGGGTGGTCCTCGCGCGCCAGGGTGTTCACATCGCGACCTACGGCGACATGGTCAGAGTCCCGGGCACGAGTCTGTCGCTCGCGGATGCCCAGGCCGAGGGCGCGAAGATTCACGTCATCTACAGCGCCGGCCAGGCAGTCGAACTCGCGCGGTCGACCAGCGACCAGGTCGTGTTCTTCGCCACCGGGTTCGAAACGACGGCGGTGGCCACGGCCGCGGTTGTCCTCGGCGGGCTTCCGCCGAACCTGTCGATTCTGTCCGCCCACAAGTACATCCCCCCGGTCATGGAGATTGTGGCTGAAATGCCGGAGACCAAAGTTGAGGGGTTTCTGGCGGCGGGCCACGCGGCCACCATCACCGGCTCGGCCGTGTTCGAGCCGTTTGTCGCCCGGCACGGTCTCCCCGTCGTCATCGCCGGGTTCGAGCCCCTCGACATCCTCGCGGGCCTCGTCAAACTGGTGGAACTGATTCGCGATCGCACACCACAGGTCGTCAACATGTTTCCTCGCTGCGTCACTCGCGAGGGCAACCTCCGGGCGCAGGAGCAGCTGTGGAAGGTGTTTCGGTCGACGGGTGGCCGCTGGCGCGGCATCGCCCATGTGCCCAACGGGAATCTCCGTTTGCGCGACGAGTTCGCGTCGATCGATGCGCGGCGTCGATTCACGATCGATCTGGCGTCGCTGTGGGATTGTGCACCGCCCGCACTGGCGCAGTCGTGTATCTGCGGCAACATCATGGCGGGCCTGTCGTCGCCGACCGACTGCAAGCTGTTCGGCCAGGAATGCACACCCGAGAAGCCCGTCGGCGCGTGCATGGTGAGCAGCGAAGGCGCGTGCAAGATCTGGCACCAGTACGGCGGCCATCCTGATCTCGGAGGCGACGCGTGATACGGCGTGGGTTTGTCGACGACAAGATCGGTCTCAAGTACGGCGCCGGCGGACGGGCCATGCGGGCCTTGATCGAGCGCGTGTGCCTCGCCGGCATCGGGCCCGCTCCCGTTGATGGCATCGGCCTGGCGGCCATGGACGATGGCGCGGCGCTGCGCATCGGCGACAGATGGCTCGTCATCACGACCGACTCGCACGTCGTGCACCCCATCGTATTTCCGGGAGGCGACATCGGCCGGCTGGCGGTCTCGGGCACGGTCAACGACCTCGCCGTGATGGGCGCGACAGAACCGCTGGCGCTCACCTGCGCCATCATCATGGAAGAGGGGTTCGCGCGAACGGATCTCGAACGCATCTACGCCTCGATTCACGAGGCATGCCATGAGGCCGGCGCGACCATCGTGACCGGCGATACCAAGGTGATGGGACGTGGAGAGATTGACGGCCTCGTGCTGAACACGGCCGGTGTGGCCCTCTGCGATCGGGTGGTGCCCGACTCCGGTCTCAAACCCGGCGATTTGCTGATCCTGACCGGCACGGTTGGCGATCACGGCATGGCGATCATGGCCGCGCGCCATAAGCTGGCGTTGGAAGGCGATCTTCGCTCCGATGTCGCGCCCATCAATGGACTGGTCCGTGCCGCACTCGAGGCGGGTGGTCTCGACGTCGTTGCCATGAAAGACCCGACCAGGGGCGGCGTGTCGAGCGCACTCCATGAGATGGCGGAAAAGAGCGGCGTCGGCATCATCGTCGAGGAGATGAAGGTGCCGGTGCGCAACCAGGTCCGGGCCGCATGCGATCTGCTCGGCATCGATCCGCTCGTCGTGGCCAACGAGGGCAAGGCCCTGATTGGCGTGCGCGCGAGCGCTGCCGAAGACGTGCTGGCCGCGATCCGCCGGCACCCGCTTGGTTCCGACGCCGCCATCGTCGGCCGCTGCATCGAACAGCACGTCGGCGCGGTCATTCTCGACACCGGACTTGGCAGGCGCATGCTGGCCGAACCCGAGGGCGAACTGCTGCCGCGCATCTGCTGACCTCCAACGGGGGAGACTCCATGACGCACATCCGGGTGGACCATCACGACCGCGTCGCCGTCATCAGCATCGACCGGCGCGAGCGATTCAACTCGCTCGATGTCGGCACGGCGCGCGACCTTCGCAAGGCGGGTCTGCAGTGTGCGCGCGACGCACAGGTCAACGTCGTCATTCTGCGCGGCGAAGGCGGCGTCTTCTGCAGTGGCGCCGACCTGAAATACATCAGGGCGGGCGGCCGCGCGGAAGATCTCGGATATCTTTCACCCGACTCGCGTCCCGCCGACGCAGGATACGGCGCGGTCTTCAAACAGATTCTCGAGTACATCCACAGCACGATCTCGGAGATCAAGCGGGCCTCGAAACCCTTTGTCGCAGCCGTCGATGGCATGGCGGCGGCCGGTGGTCTGGGGCTCGCGATGTCGTGTGACCTGGTGGTGGCGTCGGACCGCGCGACGTTTGAATGGGCGTATGGCAAGACAAGCCTGACAGGCGCGGAGAGTTCGACCTTCTTTCTGCCGCGGCTCGTCGGACTTCGGCGCGCGATGGAACTGGTGCTGTTGAACCCGCGGCTCGACGCGACGACCGCCCTCCGGTGGGGGCTCATCAACCGGGTGTTCCCCGCCGCCACCTTCGATGCCAACGTGCTTAGCCTCGCGCAGGAGATCGCTCAGGGACCCGCCGCCGCCTACGCGGTCTCGAAGCGCCTGATCAATCAGGCCGCCACCGTGGATCGGCTGGATTTCCACCTGGACCAGGAACTGGAACAACTCCGGCGCATCGCCGATTCCCCCGATTTCGCCGAAGGCCTCGCGGCGTTCTTCGAGAAGCGCCAGCCTCGATTCGGTCAGGGCCCCGAAGACTGACCATCCCGGGGGGTAGCGGAAGCCCGCCGGATTGTCGGCAGCGCCCCTTCCCTGCCCCACCTTGTCGCGGCCAACTTCTGCTTTTTCAAGGAGTTTGAGAGAGTTCTCAAGCTGGCAATCGGCTTGCTGTAGAATCAGCGCGGTGGAGGACTCTGCACGCCCGAGGTGTAGCGTGCTGGCGCCCCCGCGTCCCGCCACGGCTTGCAGGATCACACCCCGGCATGGTCCTGTCGTACCCGCTTACGCCCGATTCATTGCCAGTTCATCCCGGATCGCTCATGTTATCAACGTTCCTTCTTCTTCTGACCCTGTCGTCACAGCCTGGGCAGGTCGCGGCAGGCAAGACCGCCGATGTGGAGACCTGCCTGGCCTGTCACGGCGATCGGAGCATGGCTGTCACGCTCCCGAGCGGCGAAACCCGGTCGCTGTATGTCGATGTCGCCACATTCCGCGGTTCCGTACACGGGAACAAGATCGGCTGTGCGGACTGCCACCAGGACATGACGTCGGTGCCCCACGAGGCGCGCCCGTTCAAGACGCTGCGAGAATTCACCGTCGCGTACTATGAACAGTGCAAGCGGTGCCACTTCGACAACTACACGAAGACGCTCGACAGCGTGCACTACCAGGCTCTTGCGCGCGGCGATCGCACGGCCCCGCTTTGTGTCGACTGCCACGGCGCCCACGACGTCAGGTCGCCGCAGAAGCCCAAGGCCCTGGTGTCGCGCACCTGCGCGAAGTGCCACGAGGGCGTGTTCGCCGTTTACAACAAGAGCGTCCACGGACGCTTCCTCGAGAAGAGCGACGACGTACCGGGCTGCACCGACTGCCATCGCTCCCACGACGTCGCCGGTCCCCGTGATACCAACTGGCAGCGCCGCACGCCGGAACTCTGCCGCGGTTGCCACGAGAACAAGCGCCTGATGGAGAAATACGGCTTGTCCACGGCCGTCGCGCAGACCTACGTCGCCGACTTCCACGGCATGACGGCATCGCTCCACGAAACCGATACAGGACGCGAGGTCAGCGTCGTCGCGCTTTGCACCGACTGCCACGGCGTGCACGACATCGCGAAGGTCAACGAACCGGGCTCGCGCGTGCTGCGTGCGAATCTGGTCAAGACCTGCGCCCGCTGCCACGCCGGCGCCACGGAGAACTTTCCTGGCGCCTGGATGTCGCACTACGAGCCCAGCTGGAAGAAGGCGCCGCTGGTCTACGGCGTGCAACTCTTCTACAACATCCTGATTCCCTTCATGATCAGCGGCCTGGTCCTGCAGATGCTGCTGCACTTCTGGCGAGTGGTTGTCAACCGATGAGCACCTATCTCACACGCTTCACGCGGCGTCAGCGCACCGAGCACGTGCTGGTCATGTCGCTCTTCATCGTCTTGTCGGTCACGGGACTTCCCCAGAAGTACTTCGACGCGGCATGGGCGCGCTGGTTCATCAACCTGATGGGCGGCATCGACCACGTCCGGTGGTTCCACCGGGCCGCCGGCCTGTCGTTCGCGGCGTTGACGGCCTGGCACGTGATGTTCGCCATCGGGTCGGTCGCGGCCGGGCGGTCGCCACTCTCAATCGTGCCCAACCGAAAGGATTTTGACGATGCGATCCAGATGATGCGGTATTACCTGGGGCGCATCGATCAGCCGGCGCAGTTCGATCGATTCGACTATCGCCAGAAGTTCGAGTATTGGGGGCTCGTCCTCGGCGCTGTGGTCGTCATCTCCACCGGCCTCATCCTCTATTTCCCGATCCTGTTCACCCGTTTCTTCCCGGGAGAACTGATTCCCGCCGCCAAGGTGGCCCACAGCAACGAAGGCCTGATGGCGTTTCTGGTGGTCATTCTCTGGCACATCTATAACGCGCATCTCAACCCGGATGTGTTTCCGTTCGACAAGACCATCTTCACGGGCACAATCAGCCTGGAGCGCATGCATCACGAACACCCGCTGGAACTGGCGCGGTTGAAGCAGGTCCAGGACATCGAGGAGCCATAGCCTGTTGCTGGACACCGCGGGCCTGGTCATCCTGCACGGTTGTATCGCCGCCCTCCTGGTCGAGGCCGTGCTTCGGCTCTGGCGAGTGCAGGATCCGGGCGAGCGTCTGGCCCTGCGGTGGCTGGCCCTGGTTGCGCCCATCGTCCTCCCGGTTGCCTTTCACGTCCTCGCCCCTGGTCGTTCCACAGAGTGGTTTGGCTCGGCACGGGCCCTCTTTGCGGGCGAGCACTGGAATCAGCTGGCGCTTGGCCATACCGGCGCGGCCTCTCTTGCGACGGTGGCGCTGTTGATCGTCGGTGGTCTGCTCTACCTGCGCGATGCCCTTCCCTTTCTCGACGACCGGGTCCGCGGCCTCGGCGAACGCGACACGATCTCAGGACATCCGGAGCTCGCGCGGGTGCAGACCCTGCTCGACGAGCTTCAGCAGGCCGTCGGCGCACCGGCCATGGCGGTTGTCCTCCTCGATCGTCAGACGCCGGTCCTCCTGTGCTCCGGAGTCGATCGTCCCACACTGGTGATCTCGACTGGCACGCTCAGCCGCCTGGGCGACGACGAATTGCGCGCCGCTCTCGCCCACGAACTGGCGCACGCGGCGCGCCGGGATCCCCTGATGGGCTGGCTGCTCATGGTGGTTCGCACCGTGGCGTCGTTCAGCCCTGCCGCGCAGATTGTCGCGCGGCAGGTTGTGCAGGAACTGGAATACCGCGCCGACGTCGCGGTCGCGCGGCTTGGGTACTCGGCGGCGCTCAGCCGGGCCATTGCGGCGCTGGCTGACACGCCCGAGAGCGACACCGATCTCGTGCCGCCCCGTTCACCGCTCGGCTTCCCCCGGGGGCTGCTTGCCCGCGCGGAACGCGTCGCGGTGGGACATCGGTGCGAGCGCGTGTTTGCCCAACCAGAACCCATCCGAACCGGCCTCGGCGCGTTTCGCCTCGGCCTGGCGGCCGCCGGCATGACGGCCCTGCTCTTTTTCGTCGTATAGCGAAACGACGACATGAACACCGCTCCTGCCAGGAGAACGATCGACGCCGGGCACAGACCGGTCTGGATCGAGGTGGCACGAGCCGTCGTCGCGCTCGCCGCATTGCTGGCCGTCGTCGCGCTCGGGCTGCGCGTGCTCGACGAACTGCCGGGAATGGCCGCTGGCGTCGCTCGGGGCGTTCGACGGGTTGACTCGATCGCGGCGCTCGAGCGCCAGGTCTCGCACAAGATGCCGATTCCGGCCTACTTCCCCGACACGCTCATGTGGCCGCCCAACGACCTCCTGATTTTCGGTGGAACCTCTGCATCGATGTCGTTCCGGAACCGGCGCGCCGCCGACACGTGGCTGATCGTCGCGATGGCTGTTGGAACCACCACAGTCGCGCCCCAGGTCTTGCCGCCCGCGACACCCCTGCAGACCGAGACCACGACGGTCCGAAACCTCCCGGCGACCGTCGAGCGCCTGCGCGATCTCGATGGCGTCATCTGGTACCAGCTGACCTGGCAGACATCCGGCGCCACTCGCCTGGTGCGGTATCGTGGTACCCTCGACGAGATCATGCTGATCGCCAACAGCATGGATGAACGGGGACGGTAATGGCCAAGTGCTTCGACTCGCCACTGCCATGGCACATTCCTGCGAGACGATTCGGTGAACATTGCTCGCTCAGCACTAGGCCCTGAGTAAATGCATCCGTCTTTGAGGTTATGAATCGAAGGGCCAAGGCGGCTTCCTCCAGGTGGCAGATGCGCGGCCTGCAGGGCCGAGTGGCCCTTCTCGTCGTGCTCGGTCTGTTCGCGTCGATGGTGGTGCCCGGCTGGATTGCCTGGCACAGCCTGGCCGCGCTGACCGAGCGCATCGTTGTCGAGCGAGAGGCCGACGCCGCCGTCGCCGCCCGCCACGTCGAGAACGTGCTCCAGCGCGAATGGCGCCGCCTCCAGGAGGTGGCCGCCGCCCCTGAAGCGGCGACGAGACGAACCGACGGCGCCCTCTCGCCCCGCGACGAAGCCCTGCGCAACGCGTACCTGCAGGGCGAACTCATCGACCGGGCGTTCGTCACCGATGCCGACGGACGGGTCCAAGCTCAGGATCCGCCGCTGCAGCCGGGTGCCGAGACGGTGATTCCAGCCAGCCGCGACGCGCTCAAGGCCGGGCGGCCATCCGTCTCCGCCGTCGCCAGGACGCCCAACGGCGATCGCCTCTACCTGTTCGTGCCCATCAAGGACTGGCGCGGCGCGCCGATTGGCGTCGCGGGCGGCGAGATCGATCCGGCCAGCCCGCGCATGATCGCCGTGCTCCGTGAGCAGCCCGTCGCGGAGGGCGGGTCGATTGACCTGGTCGATGCGCAGGGAATGGTGGTCGCCAGCTCCGACGTGCAGCGGCGCGGCCGACGGGACGAGCATCCCCGGCTGGTCGCGTCACTGATTCAATCAGGCACGAGCATCCGGGGCATGTGCACGACCTGCCACGACCGCAGCAAGGTCGATGTCGAGCAGGTGACCGCCATGGTGCCCGTCCGCCAGATGCACTGGGCGCTCAGCCTGCGGGAACCCGAGACCGCGACACTCGCCGATGCGAATCGACTGCGCCGGTCTCTGTTTTTCTGGATGCCGCTGCTCGTGGTCCTCGGGCTCCTCTTTGCCGACGGCGTCGCCCAGAGCGTGTTGCGGCCGATCGGCGTGCTCCGTCGTGCCGCCGAGCGCATCGCCTCTGGCGACATGGATCCCGCGATCCCTCCACTCGGCGATGATGAGGTGGGGCGCCTCGGCCGCTCGCTCGAGCACATGCGGTCGGCGCTCAAGGCGTCGATGGATGCGATCGAGCAGGCCAACGCGACGCTCGAAGCCCGCGTCGAAGAGCGCACGCGCGAGCGTGAGGTGCTCTACCGCCAACTGGCGGAGCGCGACGAAGCGCGCGGCCGGTTGCTTCGCCAGGTGATCACGGCGCAGGAGGATGAGCGCAAGCGCCTTGCCCGCGAATTGCACGATGAGACCTGTCAGACGGTCAGCGCCCTGGCGATGCGCCTCGAGATGGCTGTCGCCCGACTGCCGCCGGGCGTAGACAATGGGCCGCTGGTGGAGGCGCGGACGCTCGCCGTCCGCACGCTCGACGAACTCCATCGCGTCATCTACGACCTGCGCCCGTCCGTGCTGGATGATCTCGGGTTATGGTCGGCGATCGCGTGGTACGCCGATCGACACTTGAACAAACAGGGCGTGGCGGTCCGCTGCGAGTTCAACGATGTCGAGCGCCGGCTGCCGCCGCTGATGGAAACCGCCCTGTTCCGGGTCGTGCAGGAGGCGATCAGTAATATCGCCAAGCACGCGCGCGCCGAGCAGGTGCTCATCCAATGCGGCATCCGGGGCGATCTGCTCACGATCGAAATCGAGGATGATGGCGAGGGATTCGATCTGGCGGCCGTCAGCCGACCCACGGGAGATGGGCACGGCTGGGGCCTGCTCGGCATCACCGAGCGCGTCGAGGCGCTGGGCGGCAAGGTCTTGATAGATACCGCGCCGGGCCAGGGGGTTCGCGTGGTCGTGTCGGTACAGGTGCCACCGGAGGCTGTACGTGTCTAAAATCCGCGTTCTGATTGCCGATGACCACGCGATCGTCCGGGAAGGCGTCAAGGCGTTGCTGAATCTCGCCGACGATATGGAAGTGGTGGGCGAAGCCGCTGACGGCCGCGAGGCCATCGCCCGGGCTCAGGCCCTCGAACCAGACGTCTGCCTGATGGACATTGCGATGCCAGGGCTTGGCGGTCTCGAGGCCACAATCGAAATCCGGAAGATCTGTCCGCGCACGCGCATCCTGGTGCTGTCCCAGTACGAGGACCGCGAGTACATCCGGCGCTTCCTCAAAGCCGGCGTCTCCGGCTACGTCCTCAAGAAATCCGCCGGATCTGATCTGACCGCCGCGATCCGTGCCGTTCACCGGGGGGGCCTGGTACTCGACCCGGACGTCGCACGCGAGGCTATGAAAGAGCGCGATGGCCTCGGACCGGGTGGTGGAGATGTCGACCCCTATGAGTCACTGACCGACCGTGAGAAGCAGGTCCTGAAGCTGGTCGCCGAAGGCCACAGCAACAAGGAAGTCGCCGATCTGCTGGGCATCAGCATCAAGACCGCGATGTCGCATCGCGAGCGGGTCATGGAGAAGCTGGGGCTCCACAGCCGAACAGAGCTGATTCGGTTCGCCCTCAAACAAGACATCATCCGGGTCGAGGGCTAGGCTGTTGGGAATCTCGACAGCCGCCGCCGGATTTCCGCAACCTCCCAACGGCGACCTCAGGGACTGCGGCGAAAATAGGCACAAAATCCAGCAATTTCCAACTGGCAGTTGAATTGCTCTACACTATAGCAAGCGCGGCGATACTTGCCTCCCCTGCCGCGCCGCTCCGACAACAGCCCCCGCACCTCGCATCGCCCTCAGATGAGGTCGCTTTCGACTCGCCCCCTGTCTCTGGTGGTTCTGGCGGGAATCTGACAGGCCGCCTGGCGCGTTTCGCAAGGGGTTTCTCGCATGCCACTGTCATCGGTCCGTTGGTGGAACCGGCTGAGCGTCCAGCTGCCGCTCGTGATCGCGGTTGGCACGCTGGCGATTGTGGGCACGGCGGCCGCCTTGTTCCTGGGCGCGCAGGAGCAGTACCTGCACGCCGAGGTGGTTCGCGGCGCCGAGCTGTTCAGCGAGACCATCAGGAGCAGCACGTATCACGACATGCTGCTCGACCGGCGCGAGAACGCGTACCTCGTGATGGACACGATTGGGCGTCAGTCCGGGATCGATCATGTCCGGTTCTTCAACAAGGAAGGGCGCGTCACGTTCTCAACGGACCGGATGGAAGTCGGCGCCATGGTCGACAAACGCGCCGAGGCCTGCTACCAGTGCCATGCGGCGGACCGGCCGCTGGAGCGCCTCACGACCGGGACTCGATGGCGGATCTACGAAGCCCGCGGACATAACGTGCTGGGCATGGTCACACCGATCTACAACGAACCGGGCTGTTCGAGCACCGCGTGCCACGTCCACCCGGCGAGCAAGCGTGTGCTGGGCGTCATCGATATCGGCATTTCGCTCAGGGAGATCGACGAGAATCTGATGCGCATCCGGCGCAACACCCTCCTGATGGCGGGCGTGGCTGTCGTGCTGCTGGGAGCCTTCGTCGGCCTCTACGCCCAGCGGCTCGTGGTCAAGCCCGTGGTCGAACTGGCGATCGCCACCCGCCAGATTGGCGCCGGCGATCTGACCCGCAAGATCCCGGTGTCGCGAACCGGCGAGCTGGGCATGCTCGGACAGTCCTTCAACGACATGGTCGGGGCCTTGAGCAAGGCGCGGGCGGAACGCCTGCAACTGCTCGAAACGCTCGAGCACCAGGTGGAGGAACGCACCGCGGATTTGAAGCAGGCGCAAACCCAGCTCGTGCAATCCGAGAAGCTCTCGTCGCTCGGCAGGCTTGCGGCGTCCATCGCTCATGAGATCAACAACCCGCTGGCGGGCATCCTGACCTACGCCAAGCTGCTCGTCCGGATGCTCGAGGGTGGAGACCTCGACGATCAGACGCGCTCGACGTGCGTCCGTCACCTCAAACTGGTCCAGCGCGAGACGGAGCGGTGTACGGCGATTGTCCGCAACCTTCTCGAATTCGCCAGGCAGCGGCCTCTCTCTTTGAAAGAGGTCGATACTTCGGCAGTTCTTGATGAGGCGGTGTCGCTGGTCGGCCATCAGGCCAAGCTGCATGGCATCGCCATCAACCGGCACGTCGACGCACTGCCGCCCATCCAGGCCGATTTCGGGCAACTGCGGCAGGCGTTTGTCAACATCATGCTCAATGCCTGTGAAGCGATGAAGGACGGCGGCACCCTGAGCATCTCGTGCCGGCCGACCCCGGGGGCCGCCTGTGTGGAACTGGTGTTCACGGATACCGGCGCGGGAATCCCACCCGACAGGCTTGCGAAGATCTTCGATCCGTTTTTTACCACCAAGGAGATGGGCACGGGGCTCGGCCTCTCCGTGGTGTACGGCATTGTCGAACACCACCACGGCACGATCGGCATTCAGAGCGAGGTGGGCAAAGGGACGACCTTCACGATCGTACTCCCGGCCGCCCGGAAGACGGATGCCTGATGGGTGCTGACACACCATGACCGCGGACGTGCACATCTGGTGGCTCGGCGCCGATGCGCCAGACGAGCGCCTGCTCGACACGGTGCGGCACGCCATCCAGGCCGTGTTTGGCGTGACCGTCCGGGTCGATCGTCGACCCGATCGTCCCACCCACGTTTTCGATCCGGGGCGCGGCCAGCACTCCTCGACGCAGATGCTCAAGTGGCTGGTGGGCCAATCGCCCGCCGGCGGTCGCACGCTGGCCGTCACCGACGTGGACCTATTCATTCCCGTGCTGACCTTCGTGTACGGCGAGGCCCAACTGGGCGGCGATGCCGCCGTCGTGTCGACCGCACGGCTCGCGGTCGCGGCCGGACCTGATCCGGACCGGGCCCTGTTTGACAGCCGCATCATCAAGGAGTGCGTCCACGAACTCGGCCACACCTTCGGCCTGATTCACTGCGACTCGAGAGCCTGCGTCATGGCCCGGTCGGTGAACCTGATTGAGGTCGACGCCAAGCGCACGTCGCTCTGCGGGGACTGCGATGCCCGCTACCGGGCGCTACACCAGAAGGACAAACATCATGAGTAAGGAACGCACCCGGGTCTTGGTCGTTGACGACGAGGAAATCGTACGGGAATCGCTGTCGGGCTGGCTGGCCAAGGACGGCTATACGCTCGACACGGCGCCAGACGGGCCGTCGGCCATTGACAAACTCAGGCAGGAGCGCTGGTCCATTCTGCTGGTCGACTTGAAGATGCCCGGGATGGATGGCCTGCACGTCCTCGAAACCGCCAAGACGATCCAACCCGACGTCGCCGTCGTCATCATGACGGCGTACGCCACGGTCGAGACGGCCGTCGAAGCGATGAAGATGGGTGCCTACGACTACCTCGTCAAGCCGTTCGATCCCGAGGAACTCAGTTTGATGATGGTGAAGATTGTCGCCCAGCAGCAACTGGTGCGTGAGAACGTTCTGCTGCGCAAGGTGCTGAAGCGCGACTATCACTTCCGCGACATGATCAGCAAGAGCCCGGTGATGCAGCGGCTGTTCGACCTGGCCCGGAGCGCGGCGCGCAGCCAGTCCACCGTGCTCATCCTCGGCGAGAGCGGCACAGGCAAGGAACTGCTGGCGCGGGCCATCCATGCCGAAAGCCCGCGGCAGTCGGCGCCGTTTGTTGCGGTGTCATGCGCCGCACTCACCGAGACGCTCCTCGAGTCCGAGCTGTTCGGGCACGAGAAGGGATCGTTCACCGGCGCGGTCAACCGGCGAAAGGGCAAATTCGAATCGGCGCACGGCGGCACCCTCTTCCTCGATGAGATCGGCGACATCTCCCCGAAACTCCAACTCGATCTGTTGCGTGTGCTCGAGGAACGCAAGTTCTTCCGCGTCGGCGGGTCGGAACCCGTGGAGGTCGACGTGCGGATCATCGCGGCGACCAATCGGGATCTCCGGAAGGCCTCTGAGACCGGCCAGTTCCGCGACGACCTGTACTACCGGCTGAACGTCATTCCGATGACCTTGCCCCCGCTGCGCGAGCGGCTCGAGGACGTCCCGCTGCTGGTCGAGCATTTCCTGGAACACCTGAATCTCGAGATGAGCCACCGCGTCGAGGAGGTCAGCGCGGACGCGTTGTCGGCCCTGATGCGCTACGACTGGCCCGGCAACGTCCGCGAATTGCGTAATGTGCTGGAACGCGGCATGGTGGTGGCGAAGGGCTCGCTCATCATGCCCGAGGATCTCGGCCTCGACGCCGGCACGCCGCGGCAGGGCCCCATCGATGTCACGCTCTCACTTGATGAGGTCGAGCACCGCCATATCGCGGCGGTCCTGCATCATGGGGGTGGCAATGTCACCCAGGCGGCCCGGACGCTCGGCATCGATCGGGTCACGCTCTACAACAAGATCAAGAAATACGGATTGCGCCGCGTCGAGGAGCACGACGGGGAGGCGAAGTAGCTAGTTGCCTGCCACCTTCAGATCGAACGAGAACCGGGTACCCTTCCCCGGTTCGCTCTCCACGGCAATCGTGGACTGGTGGCCCTCGATAATCATCTTCACGAGCGCCAGGCCGAGCCCCGTGCCGCCCTGGCGGCGCGTGGTCGAGCCGTCAAGTTGGTGGAACGCCTCAAACAGCTCCGGCATCTTCTCGGCCGCGATGCCCTGACCGGTATCGGCCACCCACACCCGAACGCTGTCGCCGACGACGGCGGCACCCATCGTCACGCTCCCGCCCTGAGGGGTGAATTTGACGGCGTTATCGATCAACTGGTTCAGCACCCAGCGGATCTTCTCGCCATCAGCCACGACCTGAGGCAGCGCGGCCGCCACGGATACTAGCAGTTGGACGCCGCGGCGCTTCGCCTTCTCGGCCGCCGCGCCCGCGCATTCCGCAAGAATATCGCCGGCTGCGGTCGCCGCCTGATGCAGCACCATCTCTCCGCGGGCGCCCGTGGCGAACTGGATCAGATCGGCCACCAGTCGCTCCAGTTCCGCGACGCCGCGGCCCATCGTCTGCACCGCCTGTACCTGGTCATCAGTGAGCGGACCGAGATCGCCAGCGGCCAGCAGCAGATTGAAGCCTTTGATCTTCGTCAGCGGCGTGCGCAGCTCGTGGGAGATGTTGTTGATGAAGTTCCCTTTGAGCCGATCCAGTTCCGTGAGGCGCTGATACGCGGCCTGCAGTTCCTGCGTGCGCTCGGCCACCCGCTGCTCGAGTTGGGCATTCACCTGCCGGAGGGCGTTCTGGAGATCCTGCACCTGCTCGACGCTGGCCAACTCCAGCTGCTCGCGCGTCATCAATCGCATCTCGAGCAGGACCTGGCCAAGCGTCTCACGCGTGCCACGCGCCGACATCTCCCGCTGGCGTTGCAGCGCGGCGTCAAGATGGGCTGACGTGATGTAGCCCTTCTTCATCAGGAACTCGCCGAACCGCGACAGCATGGCGTCGCCGAGGAACGGCACGCCTGGCTCGGCGGGAATCACACTCAGCGCGAGACGCTCCATCAGCACGGCAGCCAACGCCAGGTCGACCCCACACTGCGGACACGTCGCCTCCCTCGCCGGCACGTCGGCCCGACACCGCGGACACGGATACATCAATCGATCAGCATCGCCTGGTCCCGGCATGGCTGGCATGGTACTCGAAAATCCTCTCCTACGCGCCGTGTGTTGCGGATACGGGGTTCGGGATTCGGACCGTGCAGCGGGTGAATCCCTGGGAACGCCGGGCTCCCCTTCGAGTTCCCTCAGGGCTGGCAGCCCGGCCCGCGGCCTGGCCACGCTGGAGCGTGGCGATCCCAGGAAGCCCGTCCTACCGATTACCGACTACTGACTTTCGACTACCGACTACCGACTACCGACTACTTGCTACCGTTCTTGTGCCGATGAATAGTTCATCGCGCACTGTTGAAATCCGCAATTCCGCGGTTTCTCTCCGCAAATGGCCTGATCGAGCGGCGACCGAGCCATGAGGCCCGATTCCGCTGTTGTGGTTTACAACGCCCCTTGATTGCGCCGTCTGACAGCGCGCCAGATCGTACCAGCACAACTTATTCGTTCGCAATGAGTTAGCGAAAATACTGTATCTCGAAGTATACGTGGCGAGGAACTTGCTCTCTTTCCGGGCGGAGGAAAGGAAGGCGCAAGAATGGCCTGCCCATACTTGAAGGAAGTGGTGATGCTCTACTGCCAGGCCTATCCGGTCAAGAAGCTCGTGCCTCTCGACCGCATCGCGTCGGCGGACCCATGCCTGGGCCTCGAGTACGAGGCCTGCCCCCTGTTCAAGGACGTGGTGACCCGCATCCGGGCAAGTACGCAACGCGCGACAGCCTCTTTGCCACCTGACTCCACTCGCCGGGAGGTTTTCCGATGATGTTCATTCCCTTACTCGCACTCGTCGGCCTCGTGCTGGTCGGGTGCTCAACACTCATCGCGGCACGCAGCCGCTCGTGACACGACGATTCACGTAGAGGAATCGCACCATGAAGCTCAATCGACGATTGTTTCTGAAAGTGGCCGGGGCAGCAGGGGCTATCGCCGCCGTCCCGGCAGCCACCGCCGGAGCTACGACCCTCGAGGAGCAGGCAGCCGTCAATAGCGCCCGACGCGGCGTACTGGTCGACACGACCAAGTGTGTCGGGTGCCGGGCCTGCGAAGCGGCGTGCACGGAAACCAACAACCAGCCCGAACCGGTGCGGCTCGATGACCCGGCGGTCTTCAAGACCGTGAGGACGACCGACACGCGGCACTACACCGTTGTGAACGCGGCCAATACAGGAGCGAGCGCGGTGCCGGCGCGGTTCATCAAGCGCCAGTGCATGCACTGCCTCGAACCGGCGTGCGCATCAGCGTGCCTCGTGCGCGCGCTGGACAAGACGCCGACCGGACCGGTGGTGTACCACAAGGACCGATGCCTGGGCTGCCGGTACTGCATGGTGGCCTGCCCGTTTGGCGTGCCCAAGTACGAGTACGACTCTCCCACGCCGTTCGTCCAGAAGTGCACGTTCTGCGCCGACCGCCAGTCGCGGGGCGAGGCGCCAGCCTGCACGTCGGTCTGCCCGAGCGGTGCGCTCACCTTCGGCATGCGTGACGACCTGATCGAAACCGCGCGCGAACGGCTCTACGCCAAGGGCAGTAAGTACGTGCGCTACATTTACGGCCAGCGCGAGGTCGGCGGCACGAGCTGGATGTACATCACGGACATTCCATTCGAGAAGCTCGGCCTGCCAACCGACCTCGGCACCTACGCGTACTCGTCGTTGACACAAGCCTCGCTGGCGGCAGTGCCGTTTGTCCTGACCCTGTGGCCGCCGCTCCTGATGGGGATGTACACCTTCAGCAAGCGACGCGAGCAGGTGGCCGCACAGGAAGCCGCCGGGAAGGAGACCAGCCATGAGTAGCACAACGGCACGCGCCCTGCCCTCCGGTAGCTGGGTCACCGACAAGATCTTCCTCGGCCTTCCGTTTGCCGAGTACCTCAAGAGCCTCGCGACCCCTGGCAATTTCGTCTCGGGCCTCATCATGGCGATCGGCATCCCCCTGATCGTCTACCGCTTCGTGTACGGTCTCGGGGCGGCGACCAATCTGTCGCAGACCAATCCGTGGGGAATCTGGATCGGCTTCGACATGCTGGCGGGTGTCGCGCTCGCCGCCGGCGGCTATACGGTGGCCACGGCGGTGTACATTTTCGGGTTGAAGGAATACCACCCGATCGTGCGACCCGCGATTCTGACAGGGTTCCTGGGATACCTGTTCGCGGTCCTCGGCCTCTGCGCGGACCTTGGGCGCCCGTGGAACCTGCCCGTGCCGATCTTCATCTCGTGGGGCGGGCCGTCAGTCATGTTCGAGATCGCCTGGTGCGTCGTGCTCTACCTCACGGTGCTCGGGCTGGAATTTCTGCCGCCCGTGTTCGAGTGGCTGGGATGGAAGAAAGCCCTCGTGTTGGCGACAAAGGCCACCATCGGCCTGACGGTCGTCGGCGTCATGTTGTCGACGCTGCACCAGTCGTCGCTCGGCGGTCTCTTTCTGATGGCCCCGACCAAGCTGCACCCGCTCTGGTACTCGCCCTTCATTCCGGCGTACTTCTTCATCTCGAGTATCGCGGCGGGCCTGAGCATGGTCATCGTCGAGAGTGGCCTCTCGCATCGGGCCTTCCAGAGCCGCATCGACCACCACGTGAACCTGGACAAACTGGTCGTCGGCCTCGCCCGGGGAGCCTCGATTGTCCTGTTCGCATACTTCTTCCTGAAGGTCCAGGGGGTCGCCGACAGCGGCCGCTGGTCGTTGCTCACGACCGGGTACGGCTACTGGTTCCTGGTCGAGGTTTTGGGATTCATCCTCCTACCGTCGCTGGTGTTCGCCTATGCCGCGCGCCGCGCGAAGGTGACCCTGATTCGGTGGACCGCCGCGTGGACCGTGCTTGGCATCATCGTCAACCGTCTCAATGTGTCGGTGATTGCGCTCAACTGGAACTCTCCGGATCGGTACGTTCCGAGCTGGATGGAAGTGATGGTATCGCTCACGCTCGTGACCCTTGGCATCTCGGCCTTCCGGTGGATCGTCAACCGGATGCCAGTGCTCAACGAGCATGAACTGTCAGGGATCCGCGAGTCGTAGCCGCGGACGCGCGAAGAGGAGATACGCATGATTCCGCATGACATCCTGACGCTCTACTCGGCGAAGATGATCGAGTACGGCATCGCGATTTTGTTCCTGCTGTTGTTTATGCCCTTCTGGAAGTACGTGCAGGGGCCGAGCGCAGCCGCCGTCCTGGCACACGCCAGGGTCCGCCAGCCGGCGACGACGGGGGCGGACTGGTTCCCGATCCCGCTGGATCGCCTCTTCCACCGCGGCCACGCGTGGGCCCGTCCGGAATCCGACGGCCTGGTCACTGTGGGTCTCGATGGATTCGCCGCGAAGCTGGTAGGGCCACTCGCGGCTGTCGCGCTGCCCCAAGTGGGTGCCGCCGTCGGTCAGGGCGAAAAGGCCTGGCGACTGATCGCCGACGATGGCCGCGCGGTCGAGATGCTGTCGCCGCTTGACGGGACCATTGCCGAGATCAACACCGATCTGGCCAGGGCCCCGGAAGCCGCGCAAGTTGACCCCTACGGCCGCGGATGGTTGTTTCGCGTCCGGCCGCAGAGGCTCCGCGCCAACAGCACCAGCCTTCTGTCGGGAACGACGGCCAGACGCTGGATGGACGAGGCCGTCGCCGGATTGCAGCGCACGCTGTCGCCGGAACTGGGCGCCCTGGCCCAGGACGGCGGCGTGCCGGTGACCGGCATGGCGCGCATCATCGACGCGGAACACTGGGACAACCTCGCGCGGACGCATTTCCTCACCGACGACAAGGAGGACGCCAATGCGTAACCTCCGCTTCGGGACGGTACTGGTCGCCGTGACCCTCGTCGGCCTACTCGCCACTGCCGCGGGAATCGCGCAGGGCCGACTGCCCAATCTGCCCCAGCCATTCACCTTTGCGCAGACGGGAGACAGCCCGGGAAAAGTCACGTTCAATCACACGTCACACGTGGATGAGAACGCGCCCGGATGCACCGCGTGTCATCCCAGGCTGTTCAAGATTCTGAAAGGCGGCACCGCCGCCGACGGCAAGACGATCACGCACGACGCCATGAAGCAGAGCCGGGCCTGCGGCGCGTGCCACGACGGCAAGAAGTCGTTCGGATTCGATGACTGCACGACGTGTCATCGCAGTTGAGAGTCACCAACGGGTCAGTGAGAAAGACGAGGAGATCATGGACACGCTACTGAGCGTCCTGGAATCAGCGGCCATACTGGTGGCGGGACTCACCGTCAGGGTGGGCCTCCTGCTGCTCGTGCTCGCCGTCCTCTCGGTGCCGGTGTTCCTGTTTCTGACGGGCATGAAGGGCGTCGACGCCATCCGGCGGCGCCTGGTAGGCGTGATGCGAGTCGGCCGCCTGTTCTGGAGCGACCAGGTGTACTACGCACCTGGTCATACCTGGATTCGCCCGATGTCGCGTCAGCGGGCGCTGGTCGGCATCGACGACCTCGCGCAGCGCCTGTTCGCCGCACCGATGGGATTGAAACTGCCGCAGCCGGGCACCGAGGTCCGCGAGGGACAGCCCATCGCCGAGGTCCGGACGGCGGGCCGCCGCGCCGCGATCATGTCGCCGATTTCGGGCGTGGTCACGCGCGTCAATGAAGCGGTGCGCGAGGACGCTTCCCTGGTTCACCGCGATCCGTATTCGCGGGGCTGGCTGTTTGCCGTGATCCCGTCCGATACGGCGTTTCAGAAACTACCGGCGGGCCGGACCGCGAGGGCCTGGCTGTCTGAGGAGGAACATCGGCTGTCGCGGTTCTACGAGACCCAGTTGGGCATCGCCGCCGCCGACGGCGGCGACTTCGTCGAGCATCCGCCGGCGCTGCTCACCGACGAGCAGTGGCAGGCGCTCACTCACGAGTTCCTGGCCAATCCGTCCTAGTCGGATCGGCACGGGTGTGACCCGGAGACGTGGCAGCCACGGGAATGGCGTGTTCCCTTGGGAAGGTCGGCGGTCGCGTCTTCGGGTCAGTTATTCGGTTGCGAATCAACGTAGAGACCGGCACGGTGATGGGGCTGTCCCAAGGAGTGCAGGGGCTTCCTGGGTTTTCTCCTCCACCCACCAGGGGGCGCCTCCCGAGGGCGGCTCCGTCACCGGCCGTCGACAGCAGATTCAGGCTGGCTCGAAGCGCGCGGTGAAGTGCCGCAAGGCCCTGGGGGCCGCGACCAGTCGATACCCGCGAAGCTCGTCGCGGCGGGACGCGACATGGATGACGGCTTCGGCCACATAGTCGATGTGCGATTGCGTATAGACCCGACGCGGAATCGCCAGCCGAACCAGTTCCATTGACGACGGCACCTCGGTGCCATCCGGACGCATCCCAAACATCACCGTCCCAATCTCGACCCCGCGGATCCCCGCCTCGACATACAGGGCATTCGCCAGGGCGATGCCCGGATACTGCAAGGCCGGGATGTGCGGCAACAGCATCTTGGCGTCGATGTAGATCGCGTGCCCACCCGGGGGACGGATAATCGGCACGTCGGCCGCGATGAGCTTCTCGCCCAGGTACTCGGTGGATCGAATCCGGTAGTGGAGATATGACTCGTCGACCACTTCTTCGAGACCACGGGCAATCGCCTCGAGGTCATAGCCAGCCAGACCGCCGTAGGTCGGGAAGCCTTCCGTGAGGATCAGGAGGTTGCGGGCGGCCTCGGCCCACGCGTCGTTGTTCATCGCGAGGAAGCCGCCGATATTCGCCAGACCGTCCTTCTTGGCCGACATCGTGCACCCGTCGGCCAGCGAGAACATCTCCTGCGCGATCGACTTGGGCGTCCGGTCCGCATACGCAGGCTCCCGGAGTCTGATGAACCAGGCGTTCTCGGCAAATCGGCACGCATCAAGAAAGAACGGCTTGTTGTACTTGTCGCACACCTCGCGCACGGCTCGCAGGTTCTCCATCGACACCGGCTGTCCGCCTCCCGAGTTGTTGGTCACCGTCACCATCACCAGGGGCACCAGGTCTCCGCGTTCGCCCAGGAGTCGATCAAGCGCCGCGATGTCGACATTGCCCTTGAACGGATGAAGGAAATGGGGGATGCGACCCTCTGGGATCACCAGATCGACCGCCTCGGCCCCCTCCACTTCGATGTTCGCCCGCGTCGTATCGAAGTGGTTGTTGTTCGGCACCACCTGGCCGGGTCTGAGAATCGTGTGGAAGAGAATCCGCTCGGCGGCCCGCCCCTGGTGCGTGGGAATGATGTGCGTAAAGCCGGTCAGATCCTTGACCACCTGCTCGAAGCGATAGAACGACCGGCTGCCCGCATACGACTCGTCAGCCTGTATCATCGCCGCCCACTGCATGGCCGACATCGCACCAGTGCCCGAATCGGTCAGCAGATCGATCAGCACGTCTTCGGCGCGCAGCCGAAAGACGTTGTACCCGGCCGTCCGCAGCGCCTCGGCTCGATCCTCGCGGCGCGTGAACTTGACGGATTCGACCGACTTGATACGGAACGGCTCGATGATGGTTCTGAAATTCATGGTTGTATGACTATAACGATTCCTTGTCACCAAGTGGGTGATTGGTGAATCCTACATGTAACAACCATTCCCGGAGTGATTGTTACAATGTCGGCGCGGGCTCACGAATGTAATAATCACTCCGGGAGTGATTTTTTCAGGGAGTTCAGGGAATGCCACTCTTCGAGTATCAGTGCAAAACGTGCGGACATCGTTTCGAGGCGCTTGTCATCGGCACCCGGCAACCCGACAGATGCCCGCGGTGCGAGGCGCCCACCATCGAGAAGCAGGTCTCGACGTTCGGGGTGGGGGGAACCAACGGTGGCTATGGCACCAGTTCGCGGCTCGGATCGAGCTGCGCGCCTGGCGGTGGTTGAGGGATCTAGTCGCGGGCCGTGCGCCCGTCCGTACAAAGGAACCCGCGGGTGGCTGACCCCACCCGCGGTTGTCAAGGTGCCTTGGTGGCCTCAGAGTACCCAGGTCAGACCCATACGATATTCGACCGAGTCCGCGGCGATAGTTGCACGGTGGCCTCCACACGACATCGGGGTGATAACGGCGGCTTCGACCGGCCTTTGCGGTATGCCCACCAGGCCGTCTGACCCTCGAACCGCCCTTCTCACTCCCCGGCGTCCGTCTTCTTCTTTAGCAATCCTTGTGGCGGATCGCCCAGCCAGATCAACTCCGACCCATGTGCACAAGTTCCGTGGCATTCCGCGCTTTTCCCAGTTTGACGCCGCGGCGTCTGCCGTCTCGGACACACACCAATCGGGGCGAGACTCAAAATCGAACACCGCGGATGGTGGGATCCCCCGGCCGATTCGGCTAGCGAGTATAGAATCAGATCACGGAGTGACCGCCACCATGAGAAAAGCGCTCGTACTGTTTCTATCGGTGTTTACGCTGACCGCCGTCGCCAGCAATCTCGCCCAGTCGCCCGCGTCTCCGGAAGCCCGGCTGCTGCGCTTTCCGGCGATTCACGGAAACCAGATCGTATTCTCCTATGCTGGCGACCTCTTCTCGGTCCCAGCCACTGGCGGTGTGGCCCGCCGCCTGACCAGCGACGCCGGCAGCGAGATGTTTCCGCGCTTCTCTCCCGACGGCAAGTGGCTGGCCTTTACCGCACAGTACGACGGCAACACCGAGGTGTATGCGATGCCCGCCGAGGGCGGCGTGCCCAAACGCCTGACGATCACGGCCACGCTCGGGCGCGACGACGTCTCCGACCGCATGGGGCCGAACAACATCGTCATGGGGTGGAAGGATCAATCGCACATCCTGTTCCGGTCCCGCCGCATCGAGTGGAACGACTTCCGCGGCCAGCTCTATCTCGCCTCGCTCAATGGCGGCGCGCCCGAGATGCTGCCCCTCCCGCGCGGCGGCTTCGGCAGCTATTCGCCCGACGGCACCAGGCTCGCGTACAACCGGGTGTTCCGCGAGTTCAGAACCTGGAAGCGTTACCGTGGTGGCCAGGCCGACGATGTGTGGGTGTATGACTTCGCGTCGAAACAGACGACCAACATCACCAGCAACGAGGCGCAGGACATCATTCCGATGTGGAGCGGGAACAGGATCTACTTCCTCTCCGACCGTGATCGGCGCCTGAACCTCTTCGTGTATGACTTCGGCACAAAGCAGACGCGCCAGTTGACACGCTTCACCGATTACGACTGCAAGTTCCCCTCGCTTGGCGACCGCGCCATCGTGTTTGAAAACGGCGGGTACATCTACACCTTCGACCTCGCGACCGACAAGACCGACAAGGTGTCGATCGTCATCCACGAGGATTCCGACAGCGGCCGAACCACATTGGCCGACGTCAGCAAGAACATCACGAACTACGAGATCGCTCCCGACGGCAGCCGCGCGCTCTTCGGGGCGAGGGGCGACGTGTTCACGGTGCCCCTGAAGAACGGACCGACGCGAAACCTCACCAGGACACCCGGCGTTCACGAACGGGGATCGAAGTGGTCGCCTGACGGCCGGTGGATCGCCTACATCTCCGACGCCACCGGCGAGGACGAGATCTACATCCACCCTCAGGACGGCAAGGGCTCCGCGGTTCAAGTGACCACAGGCGGCGACGTCTACAAGTACCAGCCGCTCTGGTCGCCTGATTCAAAGAAGCTGCTCTGGTCCGATCGCAAGCAGCGGCTGAGCTTCGTGGATCTCGACACCAAGGTGACGACCACGGTTGGCAGCGCCACGGCGTTCGAGATCACCGACTACGCGTGGTCGCCAGACAGCAAGTGGGTCGCGTACGCGCGGCCGGAAGACGCGGAAATGGCGAAGGTCTGCCTGTACGGCCTCGAGACGAAGCAGACGCACGCCGTCACCAACGGCTGGTATCCCTCCTACTCGCCCGCGTTCAGCCGCGACGGCAAGTTTCTGTTCTTCGTGTCAGACCGGACGTTCTCGCCGAGTTATGGCGAGGCCGAGTTCGAGCACATCTACCAGGACATGGCGCGGATCTACTTCGTGACGCTCGCCAGGGATACGAAGAGTCCGTTCGAACCGAAGAGCGACGAGGTCAACGTCAAGGACACAGCCGAGTCGAAACCGCCCGCGGCGAAACCGGAGGAAAAGGCTGCGGCCAAGCCCGACGCCAAGCCGGCGACGCCAGACGCCGCGGCCGCCAATGATGCGACGCCGGCGGTGAAGGTGGATGTCGAAGGCCTGCAGACCCGGATTGCGTCCGTGCCGACCCCGCCGTCGGGCTATCGCAACCTTCAGTCGGTGGGCAGCCGTCTGTTCTACGTGCGCCAGGGCGCGAAGGACGCCGGGCCGCACCTGTGCGTGTTCGACATGGACAAGCCGGCGGAGACCGACCTCGGCGGGTTTGGCGGCTTCGAAATCTCCGCCGACGGCAAGAAGATGATGGTGCAACACGACAGCGCGTACGCGATCCTCGATCTGCCTTCTTCGAAAATCGAATTCAAGGATCCGCTCAACCTGGCGGATATGAAGGTGACGCTGGATCGGCACGCGGAGTGGCGGCAGATCTTCAACGAGTCGTGGCGGCAGATGCGCGATTTCTTCTGGGCGCCCAATATGGGCGGCGTCGACTGGCCGGCCGTGCGCAGGGCGTACGAGCCGCTGGTGGCCCACGTGAACACGCGTGCGGACCTGACGTACATCATCGGCGAGATGATTGGCGAGTTGAGTACCGGTCACACGTATGTCGGCGGGGGTGACCTGCCCCAGGCCCCGCGTGTTCCTCTGGGGTTGCTTGGCGCCCAGATCGACAAGGACCCCGCATCAGGCTATTACCGGATCAGCCGCATCCTCAAGGGCGAGAACTGGACGAAGGACCGCCGGTCGCCGCTGACCGAGATCGGCGTGACGGCCAGACCAGGCGACTACATCCTCGCGGTGGATGGCAAGCCCGCGAACCAGATGGCCGACATCTACGAGGCCCTGATCGACCGGGCGGGAAAACAGGTCACGCTCACGCTCAACGGATCGCCGGCGACAGCCGGCAGCCACGACGCCGTCGTCGTCCCGATCGACAACGAGGTGCCGCTCTACTACTTCAACTGGATCGAAGACAATCGCGAGAAGGTCTCGAAGGCGACCGGCGGACGAGTCGGCTATGTGCACATCCCGGACATGGGACCGGGCGGCCTGAACGAGTTCGCGCGCCAGTTCTACCCCCAGTTCGGGAAAGAAGCCGTCATCATCGACGTGCGCAGCAATGGCGGGGGCAATGTCTCTTCCATGATCGTCGAGCGGCTGCTCAGGCGGCCGGCGATGATCGACATGGCCCGAAACACATCGGCGACCACAGATCCGGGAGGCCTCATCATGGGGCCGAAGGTCGCCCTTGCCGATGAGTTCTCCGCGTCTGATGGCGACATCTTTGCCTACCGGTTCAAGTACTACAAACTCGGGCCGGTCATCGGTAAGCGCACGTGGGGTGGCGTCGTCGGCATACGCGGCACGCTACCGCTCATCGATGGCGGCGTGCTCAACAGGCCCGAGTTCTCTCGGTACGACGTTGCCGGCACAAGCTGGGTGATCGAAGGTCACGGCGTCGATCCCGACATCGTCGTCGACAACGACCCGGCGAGGGAATTTGCCGGCGAGGACCAGCAACTCAACAAAGCCATCGAGGTCATCCTCGATCTGCTGAAGAAGAGTCCGGCCAAGATTCCGCCGCCGCCACCCTACCCGATCAAGAAGTAGGAAAGGCATCGGACCGCATGCGTCGGGTTGTGGAGCGGATGCGCGGCTGGCAGGGACTGGCAGCACGCCACGAGGGGCTGCTCTGGTGGATCCACAGCCTGTACGCGCTCGCGCTTGGCGTCGTGTTCATGTGGCTCGGCGCGCGCAACTTTACGTGGCTCCGGCTGGCCGCCCTGCACATCATCGTGATCTGGGGCGCCAGTCTCGCGCTGGCCAATGTCATCGACCGGCCCGGCCACGAGTCCGTATGGTGGCACCGGCTGCGCCTGGTCATCAACTACGTCACCAAGAACTTCTATCAACAGATCCTGTTCTTCATCCTCCCGATCTACTACGGGAGCGCGACGTTCGGTTCCCGCAACATGGCGTTTGTCGGGCTGCTCGCCGCGTCTGCCGTGATGTCGACGCTGGACATTGTCTATGACCGGCATCTCTCGACGCGGCGGGAGCTGAACGCCCTCTTCTTCGCATTCAACCTGTTCGCCGCCGTCGCCGTCGCCCTTCCGATTCTCTGGAGCATCAGCAATGTGGCGGCGCTTCGCATCGCGTCGCTCGCCGCGGTGGTCGGCTATATCACCATCGCCAGGCAGCCAACTGATCTTGCACGGCGACGGACGTGGACGGCGAGCGCGGCTGGCGCAGCCATCCTGCTGGCGCTCATCCAGCTGTTGCTGCCGTTTGTCCCGCCTGCCCCACTTCGGTTGGCCGACACAGCGTTCTCGCTCGCGTTCGACCGCCAGGGTCTCCGCGCCATCACGCCTGTCGTCAGCATCTCGCCGGCCTGGACGGGACGCGTGTTCGTGGTGACGTCGCTCCATGCCCCGCTCGGGCTCAAAGACACCGTTGAGATTCGCTGGTATCGCGGCGCGCAATTGCTCTGGAGTTCCCGGTCGGTCGACGTCGTAGGCGGCCGGGAGCAGGGATTCCGCCTCTGGAGTTCGGTGATGGTTGCCGAACCCGGCGATCCGGGAGCGATGAGGGTGGACGTGGTCACCGGCGCGGGCCAGTTGATCGGGCGGGCCAGTCTGCCGATTACCGACCAGTAAGTTTCTGACTCCAGAGACCTTCGCGCCTCAAGTCTGTGCGACTTCTGCCGACCACATGAGCAGGAGGTGCACACGAACCAGTGCAACAGGTGCCTTCGAGCCGACGCAGATACTGCCCGATCAGGTGTCATCTGGCCGGACGGCGATGTCGTGTTCTCATACACTTTCTGGAGCCTCGGGCCGATTTCTGGCCACATTTTGTGTGGCGATGGCCGGAAGAACTCGCTCCAGTGTCTCGAAAACTGCCCGGTTTTACCCGGAGTGTCCAAGACTGGTACGCGTGGCACGTTTCTTGGACACGAAGTCACCGAGCAAGAGACTGATCTATGTTGAACAGACTACCGACACCGCTCGTTCCGACCCCTGTGGCGACCATCGATAACGGCCGGGCCACGGCGCAGACGCGAACCCGTTTCCGGGCACTGGTCCAATCGCCGTTGCGGGCCGGCATTCTGCGATATCTGCACGCCCGGCCGCACGAGGGATTCGACCTCGAGTCGATCATGGCGACATTTGGCCGCCTCAGAAGTGACGTCGACAACTGCCTCCGGGAACTCGTCGCGTCCGGCCTGGTCCAGGCTGATGGCAGCCCGGCCCCGTTCTTCACGGCCGTCATGCCCTCCGAACCGGATATGGAGCGGGTCCTCGACGACTTTCTGACAGACAAGCAGAGCGATTCGATCGAGGACCGGTCACCGTCGGTCCAGCGATTCCGCGAGATGATTGGCCGCGACGAGAAGATGATGATTCTCTTCGAGTCGATCCGGACCGTGGCCAAGACCGATCTCTCGGTGCTCATCCTCGGCCCGACCGGGTCCGGCAAGGAAGTCGTGGCCCGCATCGTTCATGAGCTCAGCAGCCGCCAGCACGAGACGTTTCAGGCGGTCAACTGCGCGGCCTTGCCTGATTCGCTCTTTGATTCGGAGGTCTTTGGGTACGAGCGGGGGGCGTTTACCGGCGCCTACGAACGAAAGCCCGGCCGCATCGAACTCGCCAACCAGGGCACGCTGTTCCTGGATGAAGTGGGCGACCTGTCACCCATGGCTCAGGCCAAGCTGCTCAGGGTCGTCGAGGACCGCCGCGTCGAGCGTCTCGGGAGCCGGTCGCCCACCGACGTCGACTTCCGGTTGATCTGCGCGACCAGCCGCCCGCTCGAGGCGCTGGTCGGCGACGCCGCCTTCCGCGAGGATCTCTATTATCGAATCAACGCCTTCACGATCCGCCTGCCCGCCCTGCGCGAACGGCCGATCGACATTCCGGTGCTCGCGGAACGATTTCTGGCCCGGTATTGTGCGGCCCACGGATTCCCCCTGAACGCGCGGAAACTGGCCCCAGATGCCATCGATCTCATGATGGCGTACCCGTGGCCCGGCAACATCAGGGAGCTCGAAACGACCATTTCACGGGCGGCCCTCTCCGCGCGGGACGGCTTCGTGCACGCGGCGGATCTGCAGTTCCTCCACCCGGCGCTCGCGTCGGGCCGGTCCGAGCATGCCGCGCTCCTCCCGATGAAGGACGTCGAGCGCGACCACATCCGCAAGGTGCTCGGCGCGCTGAACTGGAACAAGAAACGCACCGCGCAGATTCTACAGATCAGCCGCGAGACGTTGTATCGGAAGATCGCCGAGTACAACCTGGCTCAGGACGGTAGCCGCACATGAGTCTCAGCCCCCGCGGTCAACGTCGCTTCCACCTCGCGTTCGTGACGCTCGTCTTCGTACTGGGCTTCGCGGCGTTGGCGGATTCGATCTGGCGCGTCGATTTCGACATCACGAAGGCCCCTTCATACATGTGGATTCTGCTGGCGATCCTGGTGTTTGCCAGCGGTCGATTCGCCGTGAAGGTTCCGGCGATGGCGGCCAGCATCGGCATTTCCGAGGTCTTCCTCTTCAGCATGGTCATGATGTACGGCAGTGCGCCCGCCGTCATCACCGTGGCGGTCGACGGGCTCGCCGTCTCGTTGATTCGCCGGCATCATCGCCCGAAGCTCGTGGCCTTCAACCTCGCGGAGCCAGCGCTCTCGATGTGGGTGGCCTCGAAGCTTTACTTCGCGCTGGCAGGCATTGGTCCGCTGTCTGCGCTGCCCCCCAGCACGGTGGTCACCATCGCGCAAGTTGGGCTTCCCGCCCTCGCGCTGTGCGCTGTGTACTTCCTGATGAACAGCTGGCTGAACGCGATCGCGATGACCTCGGAATCGGGCGCGTCGCCGTTTGCCATGTGGCGCAAGTACTTCCTCTGGGTATCGTTGAACTACTTCGGCGGCGCCTCGATCGCGGTGCTGCTGTCGGTCAATGCCCGGACGGTCAACACCTTCGTGCTGCTGGTGGCGATTGTCCCACTGATCATCGTCTCGTATTACATGTTCAAGTCGTCGATGGGCCGACTCGAGGACGAGAACATCCACCTGGGAGAGGTAAACCGCCTCTACCTCAAGGTGGTTGAAGCGCTCGCCATGGCCGTTGACGCCAAGGATCAGGTGACGCACGGGCACATCTGCCGCGTGCAGACCTATGCGCTCCAGCTCGCCAAGACGCTCAATGTTACCGATCCGAAGGAGATTCAGGCCATCGAGGCTGCTGCCCTGCTCCACGACATGGGTAAGCTCGCCATCCCCGAACACATTCTCAACAAGCCCGGCAAGCTGACGGCTGACGAGTTCGAGCGGATGAAGCTGCACGCGCCGCTCGGTGCGGAGATGTTGTCCTCGGTCGATTTTCCGTACCCCGTTGTGCCCATCGTCCGGCACCATCACGAGAGCTGGGACGGGACCGGCTATCCCGACGGTGTCAGTGGAGACGCGATTCCGATTGGAGCGCGCATCCTTTCGGTCGTCGACTGCTACGACGCGCTGCGCTCCCACCGCCCGTACCGCCGGGCCCTCTCGCCGGCTCAGGCGATGGAGATTATCAAGGAACGCCGGGGCACGATGTACGATCCGACCGTCGTCGATGCCTTCGCGGCGCTCCAAGGGGCGATCGAGGCGGAATCGGTCGAAGAGCCCTTGCCAGCCGTCCTCGACCAGTTCTCCCAGGTGGCCCGCGAGTCCTGCACAACCGACACGCGGCCGAGTCCCGTGCCGCTCGAGTTGCGTCTGTTCGCGACCAACGGTCTGCTCCGCCTGTACGACCAGATTTCGACACTCGGTCCAGACGCCAACCTCGCCGACACGTGCGACGTCGTCGTCAGGTATCTCAGGCGCATGGCCCCAGCCGGCCTCGTCGTGTTCTACCGGAAAGACGACACCACTGACGAGATTGTCGTCGAGCATGCGTCGGGCTTTGGCGAGGCGCTGCTGCCCGATCTCCGCATCGAGGTGGGTCATGGCATCAGCGGCTGGGTCGTGGCCAACCGCCGGTCCATCCTGAATGCCGACCCCGCACTCGACGTGGGCCCGCGCCTCGACGAACTCAACCCGAGATTCCGCAGTGCCCTGAGCATCCCGCTGACGCCTGGCACCGAGACGACCGGCGCGGTGACGCTGTATTCAGACCAGCCGAATGCGTTCACCGACGATCAGCGCCTGGCCATTGAGATGATCAGCGGGGCGGTTGCCGAGGCGATCCAGCGTGCCTACCGCCGTACGCTGGCGATGGCCGGGCATGGATCCGTGCCGGCCGGCGTACCGGTGGTCACCGGCGCCATGGAGGCGATCCTCGAACGCGACGTGTTCTGGAGAGGCTCGACCGGACGCAATCTCGGCGTCTTGTGCGTGCGCGCGATGGGAGGCGACGGCCTCATGGACCACGCGGCGGTTGCGGTGAGCCAGGCGACACGCATCGCGGATCTGATCTTCCGGCCAAGCGACCAGGAGCTGGTCGTCTTGATGCCCGATTGCGAACCTGCCGCCGGTCAGATCATCGTTGATCGCATCGGAGTTGCCCTGCCGCGGGCGGTCGTCGCACGTGCCGACCTGCCGCCTCTGCTTCAGATGGCGTTCGCCTGCGGCCCGTACGATGGCGACACGGTGCGCCAGTTGCTGGCCGTGGCGCGGCGACGCATGGACGAGGCCGGGCCCGCGACGTGTGGGATCGAATCGACCGTCGAAGTACCCGTCACCCGCGCGGAGGGGGAACGCGCATGACCAAACAGACCCCTTCGGCTCACGTGTCGGCCGACCCGAAGCCCCGCGGTAGCTTCCGGTCCCAGCCGCCAGTCGTCAGGGCGTACGTCTCGATTGTCGTCGTGGCGGGCGCGGTCGTCGTCGTGGCGGGTGCGGCCGTCGTGGCCTTCAGTTTCGCAAAGGGCCTGCCCGGAGCACTCGCGACGTTTGTCGGTCTGCTCGCCGTGTCGGTGCTCACCTCGGCCATCAAAATCTCTCTGCCACTGGCCGCCGGCGGATCGAGCCTGTCGTTTTCCTATGTGGCGAACTTCGCCTCGGTGCTCGTCCTGGGAACATGGCCGACGGTCCTGATTTCGGCGGTGACCGGGTGGAGTCAGTGCACGTTCCGGATGCATTCCCGCAACCCGGTGCACAAGACCCTGTTCAGCATCGCGACACTGGCCCTGTCGGCCGCTGGCGCCGGCGTGGCTTATCAGCTCGCCCTGCCCCCGCTCGTACACTCGTGGTGGACCCAGATCGGGGCGGCCGCGACCGCGGCGTCGGCCTATTTCCTGATCAACACGAGCCTGGTCAGCCTGGCCGTCTCGCTGACGTCCCGGGAGCCCGTGCTTCCGGTATGGCAGAAGAACTTCCTCTGGAGCGCGCCAAGTTACTACATCGGGGCCGGCCTCGCGATGGTGATCGCCCAGTTGTCGGAGAGCGGCCTTCAATGGTGGGCGGTCATTTTCTCGTTGCCGGTGTACTTGACGTACCGCAGCTTCCGGGCCTACTCCGATCGGATCGCCGATGAACAGCGGCAGGTCCGCGAACTTGCCGATGTCCAGCTGGCGACGATCGAGGCGCTTGCCTTGGCGATCGAAGCCAAGGACCGCACGTCTCACGACCACCTGCGGCGGATGCAGGCCTACTCGGAGGGATTGGGGCGGGCCATCGGTCTCACGGAACCCGAAATCCGGGGCATCAAGACAGCGGCCATGCTCCATGACATTGGCAATCTGGCCGTCCCCGAACACATCCTGTCGAAGACCGGCACGTTGAGTGACGAGGAATACAGCCGCCTGAAGATCCACCCGAGAGTCGGCGCTGAGATCATCAGGTCGGTGCCCTTCCCCTACCCGGTGGCGTCGCTGATTCTGTCGCATCACGAACGCTGGGATGGACGCGGCTACCCCGAAGGCCTCAAAGGCCACGAGATTCCCGCTGGCGCGAGAATCCTGGCGGTTGCCGACTGCTTTACCGCCATGCTTTCCGGACGGCCGCACCGCCCGGCGCGCACCTACGCCGAGGCCATCGCCACGCTGCGCGAAAACGGCGGATCGGCGCTCGATCCCACCCTGGTCGAACGGTTCATCGAAGTCCTGCCTGACGTGGAGTATCAGCTCCACGGCGGCAAGTCGCTCACCGACGCCAGCCGGACGACGTCGAAGACCGCCGGAACCGACAGGGCGCTCACCGACATCGCGGGAGCCCACCGCGAGGAGCAGATGCTCCACGACATCTCCCAAGCCCTGAGCGCATCGCTCCGCGTATCGGACACGCTCGCGCTGGTGTCGTCATCGATGGTGGAATGCGTGCCGTTTGTCTCGTGCGCGCTGTTCCTGTTCGACGAGGAATCCCAGTTGTACCTCTGCCGCCACGTCGCCGGCACCCAGCACGACGGGATCCGGGCGATGGTGGCCGCTCAGGTTGAATCGCTGGGCGAAATGCTGCCGGCCCAGCCGATCCAGGGGCGGACGCCGGGCACGCCTGGTACGCGCATCCAATCGGCGCTGGTATCGCCCCTCCAGATCGAGGATCAGACCATTGGCGCGCTCGCGCTCTACCACACCGACAGAGATGCGTTCACAGCCGACCATCGCCGGCTGCTCGGCCGGGTAGCGGCGCAGGCCGCGACCGTCATCGCCAACGCGATGGTGTTTGAACGCGCACAGGAACAATCGCTGACCGACGTGTTGACCGGGCTACCGAACCGGCGGTATCTCGACCGTCAGTTTGGACAGGAACTGGCGCGCGCACAGCGTCAACAGGGACGTCTGTCGCTGCTCGTGCTCGACATGGATCGCTTCAAACAGATCAATGACGGGTTCGGTCATCAGGCCGGCGACCGGGCACTCAAGGAAGTGGCGCACGTCCTTCGATCCAGCCTCCGCGTGTATGATGTGTGCGCGCGATTCGCGGGCGACGAGTTCGTGGTCGTGCTCGGTGACTGCGAGCCGGCCCAGGCCGAACGCCGGCGACAGGAGCTGCAATCGGCCATCGCGGCGTTGCCCTTCGAACCCGCGCCGGGCCACGTGCTGCAGCTCGGTGTGAGTATCGGCGTCGCGTCGTTCCCGGAAGACGGCCAGACGGTCGACGAAATGGTGGCGATTGCTGATCGTCGCATGTATGCCGACAAGGCGAACAGGAAATCGACTCCCGTTGGTGGCCAGGACATTACCCCCGGACATCTGTGGCCGTAAGTCCTGAACCGCGGCGTCTGGACGTGAGAGGGACCCGTTGAGTATCGACTGGCGCCAGGGACTTCCCGTGCTGCGCCTTGACGGGGTGTCACTGTGTGAACCCCGCCTCGTCGACGCCGCCGGACTCTTCGCCCGCCTGACGACCCCCAGTGTCGTCAAGTTCCTGTCGACTCCGCCGGACACGGCCGACGGCTTTGAACGCTTCATCGGCTGGGTGCAACACGAACGACAACACGGGCGTCACGTCTGCTACGCGATTGTCCCGAGCGGGTCGCCCGACCCGGTCGGCCTGATCCAGGCGCGGGAAATCGAGCCCGGATTCGGCACCGCCGAGTGGGGCTTCGCCCTGGATGAAGCCTCGTGGGGAACGGGGCTGTTCATGAGGTGCGCGACCGCGATGGCCGACTTCGTGTTCCGCCACGTCGGTGTACATCGTCTCGAAGCACGCGCGTCTGTCAGGAACGGCCGCGGAAACGGTGTCCTCCAGAAACTCGGTGCCGTCCCCGAGGGGGTCCTGCGCCGCTCGTTCGACAACGGGACTCGCAAGACCGATCAGGTGCTGTGGTCCCTGCTTGCCAGCGATTGGCTCGCCGCGCATGCGGGTCTGTCGTACGAGCTCAAAGACCCGGTGACGCTCGCTCCAGAGACCGTGCTCGATCGGGCCCGCGGGTCGCGGACCGAGGCCTGGAAGCGGGGCTTGCCCGAACTTCGCGGAGACGGCGTCATTCTGCGGGAGCTGGTGCCTGCCGATGCCCCGACGTTGACCAGAGATTTCAAGGATGCCGAGGTGGGCCGGTACATCCCTCCGCCCCCGGCCGACGTCGACGCCTTCCAGCGCTTCGTCGAGTGGGCTCGGAAGCAGCGTGAGGCTGGCAGCTACTTCTGCTACGCCGTCGTTCCCGATGATGAACGGCAGGCGGTCGGGCTCTTTCAGGTCCACCAACTCGAGCCGCCGTTCAAGAGCGCGGAATGGGGTTTCGTGTTCGCCAAGCGGTACTGGGGCACCGGCCTGTTCGCCAGGAGCGCCTGCCTCCTGCTCGACTACGTCTTCGAGTCGCTGGGCGTCAAGCGCCTGGAGGCCAGGGCCGTGGCCGACAACGCCAGGGCCAACGGCGTGCTTCGCAAACTGGGCGCCGTGGAAGAGGGCCGGCTGCGGCGATCATTCCTGCTCGGCGGGCAGTACCACGATGATGTGTTGTGGTCCATCCTCGACACAGACTGGGCGACCCGCCGCGGCCGACACCACGTCCCTGATCCTATCGCCTCGTCCTGACCAGCCGCAGAGGTTTCCCTCCACCTGCCTGACACGATACGAGTGCTGGTATGATCCTCCGGCCGGGCCCATGATGAGTAACGTCTATGACGCCTTTGCCGCTGCCGCCGACCGGTTTTCCGATCGGCCTGCGGTCGCGATCTTCTCCCGGACCGGTATCGACACGTATCGATACGCCGATCTGCGTGCGCTGACCGGGCGCGTGGCGCAACTACTCGCCGCGCAGGGCATCCGGCCGGGAGATCGGTGCGCGATCCTCGCCGACAATGATGTGCGCTGGTGTTCGGCCTATCTCGGCACGCTGCGATTGGGTTCGGTCGCGGTTCCCCTCGACACCGCGTACAAGGCGTGCCAGGTCCGAACCGTCATCGATGACGCCGGCGCCCTGGTGCTCTTCACGACAGCCAGGTACCTTGGCGTCGCGCGCGAGGCGACGGCCACGCTCTCGACACCTCCCAGGCTGGTGCTGCTGTCGGGTTCACAGGACGGGCTGTCCAGTCTCGACGATCCAGGCGACGGCGCAGCACCGCTCCCGGACTCCTGTCCCGCGACGCTGGATGACCCGGCCGTCACGCTGTACACCTCGGGCACGACGAGCGATCCCAAGGGCGTCGTCCTCACGCACGGCAACCTGCTCGCCGAGAAGACCGCCGCATTCAAGATCGTCACCATCACAGAGCAGGACAGCATCCTCGGCATCCTCCCGCTGTTTCACGCGCTCGCGCAGGTGGCAAACCTCCTGCTGCCACTGACGGCAGGCGCGCGTGTCGTGTTTCTCGAGACGCTCAACAGCACCGAGATGATGCGGGCCCTGGCCGAATGCCGCATCACGGCGCTCTGTGTGGTCCCCCAGTTCTACTACCTGCTCCACCAGCGCGTGATGGAGCGGGTCCGGGCCTCGCCGTTCCCGGTTCGGATCACCTTCACGACACTGCTCGGCCTGAACGGCTGGCTACGGAGAGCCCTCCGGGTCAATCTCGGCCGTGTGTTCTTCAGCCGCGTTCATGACGGTCTTGGCGGACGCATGCGCATCATGGTCACAGGCGGATCGCGCTTCGATCCCAGGATCGGACGCGAACTGTTCGCCATGGGGCTCAATATCATCCAGGCGTACGGCCTGACGGAGTGCTCTGGAGCCGCGACCATCACCCGGCCGGGAGATCCCCACATCGACACCGTGGGACTGCCTTTTGACGGTGTCGAGGTCAGGATTCTCGACGAGCCGGCCGAGACCAATGCCCGCGAACACCGTGACGGCGAGGTGCTGATCAAGGGACCGATCGTCATGGCCCGGTACCACAACCGCCCCGATGCCACCGCCGAAACGATTCGGGACGGGTGGTTGTACACCGGCGATCTTGGGTATTTCGACCCGTCAGGACGTCTTCACATCACGGGCCGGAAGAAAGAAATGATCGTGCTGGCGTCGGGCAAGAACATCTATCCCGAGGAGATTGAACTGGTCTACGCGCAGTCTCCGTTCATCAAGGAGATCTGCGTGATGGGCGTGGCGCGACCCGACGAGCCCGCCGCCGAACGACTGCACGCCATCGTCGTCCCAGACCTGGATGTGATGCGCGAGCGGCGGATTGTCAATACGCGCGAGATCATCCGTTTCGACATTGAAGGGCTGTCGCTGCAGCTGCCCCATCACAAGCGGGTGCTGAGTTTCGATGTCTGGCTGGAGGATCTGCCGCGCACCACCACGAGCAAGCTGAAGCGGCACGCGATTGAAGAGATCTACCGGTCCAGGCTGGCCGAGGCGGCCAGGCCCCCGGACAAGGTCGAGTGGCGCGACCAGGACCAGGTGTGGGCGGCCGACCCGCACGTCGCCGCTGCCCTGCAGGCGATCCGGGCGGCTGCCAAACCCAGCGCCGTCGTCACGCCCGATGCCAATCTCGAACTCGACCTTGGACTCGACTCAATGGAACGCGTTGAGTTGCTCGCGGGCCTCGAGCTCACGTTCAACGTCGACGTGCCTGACGAAGCCGCCCACCGCATCTATACCGTCCGCGAACTGGTCGAAGCACTCCGCCCGACCGACGGTGGCGCACAGGGTGGAACCGATTCGACCGCTGATCCGTGGGCGCGCATTTTCGACCAGCCCGTCGACGATCCCGCGATCCAGGCGATCTTGACGCGCCGCCCTCTATTTACGCCTTTTGCATTCTCCCTGATGCGATTGGTCAACCTGGCGGCCCGCGCACTGATTGGACTCCGTGTGTCCGGCCTGGAGCGCATGCCACGGGTGGGGTCGTTTATCGTATGCCCCAACCACCAGAGCTACCTCGACGCGTTTCTCCTGGTGGGCGCCCTGCCCTACCGGACGTTCAAGCGCCTGTTCTTCGTCGGCGCGAGCGAGTATTTTGCGATGCCGTTCACGGCCCGGCTCGCGACCCTGATGAACGTAGTGCCGGTTGATCCCGACGCGAACCTGGTCCGCGCGATGCAGGCGGGCGGCTTCGGCCTCAGGCGCGACAAAATCCTCGTGCTCTTTCCGGAAGGTGAACGGTCGCCGGACGGCGCGCCCAGGAAGTTCAAGAAAGGTGCCGCCATCCTGTCGCATCAACTCGGCGTGCCCATCCAGCCGGTGGCCATCGACGGCCTGCAGACCGTCTGGCCCCGCGGCAAGCCGCCCCAGTGGCGAACGTTGCTGCCTTGGGCCGCGACGCGGTCGGCCATTCGGTTCGGCGATACGATTGCGCCGGAATCAGGCGCCGGCACGGCGAGCGAGGACCGCTACGCCCATCTGACTGGCGTGCTGCGGCAGTCCATCGTGTCGATGTGGATGGAATTGGGCGCCCACCGGTGACTGATCGACGAGCGGTCACCGGCGGGCGTCGAGCGGTCTATTGCTCCCAGGGCAGATCAAGCTTGCCGAAGTGACCGTAGTTGGTCGTCTGGCGGTAGATCGGCCGGAGCAGATTCAACTGATTGATGATGGCGCGCGGCCGGAAGTCGAACGACTTGACCAGCTCGACCGCGGCCTTTTCATCACCCGTGCCAAAAGTGTCGACTTTGACCGAGATGGGCTGCGCCATGCCGATCGCGTAGGCTACCTGGATTTCGGCGCGCTTGGCGATCCCCTTCTTCACAATCTGGCGCGCGACGTAACGGCAGAAGTAGGCGCCGGTCCGATCGACCTTGGACGGGTCTTTTCCACTGAACGCCCCGCCACCGTGACGCCCGACGCCGCCGTAGGTGTCCACGATGATCTTGCGGCCGGTCACGCCGCAGTCAGCCGACGGGCCGCCATGCACGAAACTGCCCGTCGGATTGACCATGACCTTGACGTCGCCGTTGAACCACTTGCCGAGCATGCGCGGCGCCAGATCCGCCTTCACGTAGTCGAAAATGCCGGCCTGTTTGATGGCGGGTGTGTGCTGGGTCGACACCAGGACGTGTGACACCCGAACAGGGGCGCCGTTCTCGTATACCACCGACACCTGCGACTTCGCATCCGGGCGAAGCCAGGCGTACTTTCCCGCCTTGCGATCGTCGGCGAGGCCGCGGGTCAGCTTGTGCGCGAGGAAGATCGGCATGGGCATCAGCTCGGTCGTCTCGTCAGTCGCGTAGCCGTACATCATGCCCTGGTCGCCGGCCCCCTGCTCCCCTGCCTTGTTTCTGGCCGCCGTCACGCCCTGATCGATCTCGGACGACTGCTTGCTGATGGCGATGAACAGGGACACGGTGCCTGCGCTGAACGGTTCGGTATCGTCGGTGTAGCCGATTTCGGTAATCGCGTTCCGCACCAGATCCTCGTACGAGACCTTGCCCCTGGAGCTGATCTCGCCGCCCAGAATCACGAAGTTGCTCTTGCACATGACCTCGGCCGCCACGTGGCTATCAGGATCCTGGTCGATGTACGCGTCCAGAATCGAATCGGCGATGTAGTCGCAGACCTTGTCGGGATGCCCTTCCGACACCGACTCGGACGACACGGTGTAAGGCAAATGCTCCATATTTCCTGACTCCAGCAATCGGGGGACCGTCACGGGCGCCGTTATCCCCTCAAAACACAAAAGGCTCGACGACAGAGTGTCGCGAGCCCGCCCGCGACTTAGATAGTTCGGGGTCAGCCACCGGGACTGACCTGACGCGGCCCATCAAGTCGGGAAAATCGCCGCGCACCCGAAGCTATTACTATGACCGGCGGGATCAAACCCTGTCAAGGCTGATCCATCCGGTATGATCGAGGCGTCTGCTGGCGCGGGTCTGCCAGCTGACGCGAATTCGCCCGCGGGACGGCCGAACGGACCATCCGGAGCGTCATGGGGGTGGAGTGGGTATGCGAACGCTGAACGGAAAAATCGTCCTCGTGACCGGCGCGGCGTCAGGCATTGGCCGCTGCCTGGGTCATCGCTTCGCCGCCGCTGGGGCTCGTGTCGCGATTGCGGACCTGGACGTCGCTGGAGCTCAGCGAGTCGCCGCCGACATCGTCTCGACCGGTGGCCAGGCCTGCGCGTTTGAGCTGGATGTCACCAGCGCTGACAGCGCACGCGCGCTTCGGTCCCATCTGCTCGACCAGATGGGACCGCTCGACGTGCTCGTCAACAACGCGGGCATCGTGCACGGCGGAGCGTTTCTCGATGTGCCTCTCGACCGGCACCTGGCGACATTTCGCGTCAATGTCGAGGGTCTGGTCACTGTCACCTACGCGCTGCTGCCAGACCTTCTGGCCCGTCCCGAAGCGCACCTGGTCACCATCGCGAGCGCATCGAGTTTCGTGGGGCTACCCTTCGGGTCAACGTACGGGGCGAGCAAGTGGGCGGCGCTCGGCTTCACCGAGTCGTTGCGTCTCGAACTGCACCAGCTTGGCCATGCGCACGTGGGCGTGACGGCGGTCTGTCCGAGCTACGTGGGAACCGGCATGTTTGGCGGCGTGACCCCGCCACGCCTGACACGCATCCTGACCCCGGAGCGCGTGGCGGACTTGACCGTGAAAGCGGTGCTTGCCAACAAGGCCTATGTGCTGACCCCCTGGCTGGTCAAGCTGACGCCGTTTCTGCACGGCATCCTTCCTCGGCCCGTGTTCGACGTGGTCGCCGCCGCGTTTGGCGCCAACACGAGCATGGCCTCGTGGCGCGGGCGTGCAGGCGATCGTCACTGACCAGGACGGTCAAACTGTTCCGTCGCCGTCGTCGCCAGGCACCACCTCGGCATCAAGCGGGGCCTGTTCGCCGCCAGACCCGACCAGTTCCGCCGCCTGCAGCCGGCGTGGCACGTGGTCCACCGGCTCCAGCACACTGAGTTCTTTCGCCGAACTCACGCCCAGATCCCGCAGCTTGCGCGCCGGCGCGAGAATCCGCCCCTCGATGGAGCCGACCGTCGCGTTGTACGACTGGATGGTGCCCTCGAGTTTCTTCCGCAAGTCCACCAGGTGGTCGGCCATCGTGCAGATGCGCTCATAGAGGTCGCGACCAAGCGAACTGATCTCACGCGCATTGTCAGCCAACTGCTCCTGCTTCCAGCCGTGCGCAACGGTCCGCAGCAGCGCCAGCAGCGTCAACGGGCTGGCCGCGATCACATTGCGTTCGGCCCCGAATTCGATCAGCGAGGGATCGACTTGCAGCGCCGAGCCAAACAAGGCTTCGCCCGGCAGGAACATCACGACGAACTCCGGCGTGCTTTGGAACTGCTGCCAATAGGCCTTGCTCGACAACTGGTCGATATGCGTCCGCACCTGTGACGCATGCTGCTTGAGCCGAACCTCGCGCTCGGCGTCATCGCTGACGTCGATCGCGTCGAGATACGCCGAGAGCGGCGCTTTCGCGTCGACGACGACGGACTTGCCGCCGGGGAGATGGATGATGAGATCGGGCCGGTGCACGCCGGTCTCGTTGCGGACCGACACCTGTTCGTCGAAATCGCACTTCGCGACCATGCCGGCCATCTCGACCACGCGTCGAAGCTGAACTTCGCCCCAGCGTCCGCGCCCGTGCGGCGTGCGCAGAGCACGGACGAGCATCGTGGTTTCCCGATCCAGGCTCGTCAACTGCTCCGCCAGGCGCCCGTAATCCTCGCGACGCGAGTTCTCGACCTGCCCCAGCGTTGCCGCCACCTGCCCGAGCGACTCCTTCATGGGCTGCAGCAGCTCGTTGATGCTCTGGCGTCGCGCGTCCAGATCCGTGCGGGCCTGGCCCTGGAGGTCTTCGAGTTTCTTCGCCGCCAGCGTCAGGAAACGTTCGGAACTGGCATTGAGGATCTCGCTCGACAGTCCCTTGAACGCCCGTTGCAGGCGCTCTTCGGCATCCTGGTAGACCTTGACCTTGTCGTCGTGCGACGCCCGTTCGGCGGCGAGGGTCGCCTCAATGCGGGCCTTCTGCTCCGCCAGTTGCGACACCGACTGCCCCAGGCGGGCCTCCGCCTGGGCGACGGCGAGCGCCCCAGCCTGGCGGGCGTTCAACCCCGCCACGTACCAACCCGCGAGGAACCCAACGCCCAGCCCGGCGCCTAACGCCAGCGCGACTTCCAGGAAGATATCCATACCGGTTGATGATGGACTGCGATCCCCTCGCGGTCAAGCACGCCCTGCGATCCGTCGTGTTGCGCCCGCTCCTTCCGTGGGATAAGGTAGCGCCACGATCCGTGTCCACCCGGGAGCATGGAGATGCAGGATAGCTTGAGCGATCGGAAGGCACGAGGTGGCAGGTAGATCCTATGGCGCCCGCCAGACCATGACGGTCTGCGCGATGCGCTTTCCACCGGACGTGACGAACCGGACCTTGACCTTGCGTCCAACCTGGGCCGCGATCTCGCTGTCGGGCAGCACCCTCGACCCAAGATGCACGGAGGCCTTGTCGGCGAGAACGAATGCCTGGAGGTCTTTGCCGACCTTGACGGTCAATACCCGGGTCTTGGCGTCGTATCCGGACAGCGTGCCCACGACGGCGTTCTCCGCCGTCGCCTGGGCCCTGAGTACCTGGCCGGTTGGCTGGGCCACTCCTGCCATCAACGCCGCAAACGCCGCACTTCGAATGACAATACGCAACATGGGGACGCTAATAGGCCTCGCCGTACCCCGGATCACTAACAAGGGGTGTGCCAGCCACTCCGCGGGATGGTCGAACGCAATAACTGCTAACTGGTCAAGCTGTTAGCCGAACCGTAACACCATCATGTCAGGCACTGATTTGACGCAAGACCGCCCCACTGTGGCGACAATCCCTTGGTTGCGCTCTCTGCGGGTGCGAGTGGCCGTCTTCGTGGCGGTTGCCGTCGCTGCCGTCATCAGCGTCACCACGTACTTTGAACTCCGCCAGTTTGATCGCGTCGTCGAGAGCGAACTCCGAGAAGCTGGCCGGCTCACGGCCATGGCCGTCGCCGATGACCTCGAGTTGCGCGAAGGCCCTCTGCGGGCAGACGATCTGGCGCGTCACCTCCACGAGTTCATCGACGCAGCGCCAGAGATTCACAGCGTGTCGGTTGTGACAATGACCCCGAGCGGCCCTTCCATGTTCGCGAGCACCGCCGCCACGACCGCCGACGATGCCTTGGAGGTCGGCCGCCTGGCGATCGAACGCCGCGATCTGGTCTGGGGATCACAGGCGAGCGCGATCCGCTGCCTGGCCGTACCGTTGATGCGTGAGGGCCGCCTGTTCGGATCGGTCGCAGTGTCGGTGTCGTTCGGATCGCTGGACCGGCTGCGCACCACCGGGCGCACGCTGGCCTTCTGGGCCACACTGGTCGCCTGGGCGATTCTGTTCATCCTCATAGAACTGCTCGCCCGGTCGTACATCCTCCGGCCGATCAGCAGAATTCGTGAGACGATGCGCGATGCTGGGGAGGGCCGGATGTCGGTCAGGGTTCCCGTCGACCGACAGGACGAACTTGGCGCCATCGCCGCCGGTCTCAACCAGATGCTCGTCCAGATCGAGACCCTGCATGGGTCGCTGCAGCGGCGAGTGGCCGACGCGACCAATGAGCTGAGCGCACGGAACCGTGACCTGGTGGACATGTACCAGCAGATGTTCCGGCTGCGCGAAGAACTCGGCCGCACACAGCAGCTGGCGGCCGTCGGCGAAACCGCGTCGGTGGTGGCCCACCAGGTCGGGACGCCGCTGAACCTGATCTCTGGTCACATCCAGGTGCTGATCGAGGAGCAGGGGCCGGACTCGCCGGTCACCAGGCGCCTGCAAATTGCCGAAGAGCAGATCCGCAAGGTCACGGCGACCGTCAGGGGGTTGCTGGCCCGGTCGCGCCACCCCATCGAGCGCGAGATGGTCGACCTGGCCGCCTTGATCCGCCGGATGTGCACCCTGATCCAACCCGCGATCGAGGCAGCTAGCATCGCACTCACGCTCGACTGCGACGTGGTGCCGGGCGTCCAGGCCGATGCGCTCCAGTTGGAATTGGCCCTGCTCAATCTCATCAGTAACGCCCTCGACGCCATGCCGTCAGGAGGCCAGCTGAGCGTGTCGGTCCACGCCGGGCCAACCACGGTGACAATCGAGATTGGCGACACCGGAAGCGGGATCGGCCCCGACCTCATCGACCACGTGTTCGATCCCTGGGTGACCACCAAAGCCGAGGAACGGGGCACCGGCCTCGGCCTCAGCATCACGCGCAGCGTCGTCACGGAACATGGCGGGACCATCCGAGTCCGCAGCACGCCCGGAATAGGATCGGTGTTCACGGTTGAACTGCCCGTCGGCGCCGGTGCCACGCAATAGCGAGCGAGACATGCCTAACATCCTCATCGTGGACGATGATCGGGACACGTGCCAGTTCATTGCCGAACTGCTGTCGGCGCCCGGCCGTGATCTGGCCTACGAATCCGACCCGCGCGCGGCACTCGAGCGCGCGGCCCGCGAACCGTTTGACGCGGTGATCTCCGACATCAATCTAAATGCGGCGCAATCGGGACTCGACATCCTGAGGGCGGCCAAGAGCGCTAATCCGCGGTGTCAGGTGGTACTCATCAGCGGATTTGGCACGCTCGAGACCGCGATCGAGGCCGTGCGGGCTGGCGCGTTCGACTACATCAGCAAGCCATTCAACATCGCGCAGGTCAAGTCGGTCGTCGAGCGGGCCCTCGCGCAGGCGGCCTCGCCCGAGGAACGCCCGCGCGACGCGCGTGTAGCTCCCACGGGTCTCATCGGCCGCTCGGCCGAGATGCTCGACGTCTACAAGCAGATTGCGCACGCGGCCGACGCGGCGGCGCCGGTCCTGATCGTTGGCGAGAGCGGAACGGGAAAGGAGCTGGTGGCCAAGGCCATTCACGGGCACGGCCGCCGGGCGGCCCGTCCCTTCGTCGCGATCAACTGCGGTGCCATTGCCGAGACGCTTCTTGAGTCGGAACTGTTTGGTCACATGCGCGGGTCGTTTACCGGCGCCGTCGCCGATTCGAAGGGTCTGCTCGAACAGGCCCACGGCGGCACCGTGTTTCTCGACGAGGTCGGCGAGACGTCGGCCGCGTTACAGGTGAAGCTGCTGCGCGCACTCGAGGAGGGCGAGATCCGGCCGGTCGGCGCCAACCGGGTCGTCAAGATCGATGTCCGCGTCGTCGCCGCCACCAACGTCGAACTCGAACAGGCGGTGGCCGCCGGACGGTTCAGGCAGGACCTGTACTACCGGCTGAGTGTCGTGGTGATCCGGGTTCCGCCGCTCCGCGACCGACGTGCTGACATCCCCCTGCTCGTCGACGAATTCCTGCGCAACTCCTGTGCACGCGCCGGCCGCGAACGGCGGCTCTCGGCCGCAGCGCTCGAGATGTTCCTCAATTACCGGTGGCCGGGAAACGTCCGCGAACTCGAAAACACGATCGAGCGCCTGGTGCTCTTCAGCCCGGGCACCGTCATCGAAGTGGGCGACCTGCCACCGACGATGGGCGGCAAGACGCCGGGGGTCGAGCAGCGGCTGTTCGCGGACCTGCCGACGCTGGACGAAGTCGAACGCCGCTACCTGGCGCACGTCCTCGACAGCGTGAAGGGCAACCGGACACGCGCCGCAGACGTCATGGGCATCGATCGCCGGACGCTCTACCGGATGGCCGAGCGGTTCGGCATTGACCTCAAGGACGAACCCGGACGACAGTAACGTAGACATCTTCTATGGGCCTCATCCTGACGAATGAAGAAAGTGTTCGTCACCCCGGCGCAAGCCGGGGTCCAGTCCTGGATTCCTGCGTTCGCTGGAACGACGGGTTGGAAGTGCCTCTTCCGGCGCCGTTTGCCGGCGAGAGCGCTCGGCGGTTTGAGACGGAGCTTCGCTAGAGGTCTGGAGTTGCAGTGGAATTCAAGGACTACTACGCCACGCTCGGGGTCACGAAGTCGTCGACCGGCAAGGAGATCAAGCAGGCGTACCGCAAGCTGGCCCGCAAGTTCCATCCGGATGTCAATCCGGGAGACAAAGCCTCCGAGACGCGGTTCAAACAGGTGAACGAGGCGTACGAGGTGCTCGGCGACCCGGAAAAGCGACGCAAGTACGACGAACTCGGCGCCAACTGGCGCCAGTACGAACAAGCCGAACAACAGGGCGGCGCGTCGCCCTTTGGCGGCGCCGGGTGGGGATTTGGCGCGGGTGGCGCCCGCGGCGGCGTGCGCACGATGACCGAGGAGGAGATGCGGCAGGCCTTCGGAGAAGCCGATCCGTTCTCGGACTTCTTCCACGCGTTTTTTGGCGGCAGACCCGAGGCCGCGTCCTCGTCGCCGCGACCGGGCCGCGCCGCCAAGCCGCGGCGGGGACGCGACGTCGAACAGGACCTCGACCTGACGCTCGAGCAGGCCTGCCACGGCGTGACGCGCCGGCTCACCCTCAAGCACGACGGTCATGCCCGTACCGTCGATGTGCGCATCCCGGCGGGCGTCGCTGATGGCTCTCGCGTCAGGGTGGCCGGCGAAGGCGAACACGGCGTCGGCTCGGCGGCATCCGGCGACCTGTTCCTGCGCGTCCACGTCCAACCGCACAAGCGGTTCGAACGCAAAGGACGTGATCTCCACACCACGATTCAGGTGGCGGTGACCACGGCCGTGCTTGGGGGCGAAGCCGAAGTCCTCTCCCTCGACGGACACGCGCTCCGGTTGAAGATCCCACCGTCCACCCAGAATGGACAGGTGTTCAGGCTGAAAGGTCACGGCATGCCAGCCGTCGGGAAGCCCGATGACCGCGGTGACGTGTACGCCACGGTCGTCATCCGGCTTCCCCGCTCGCTGACGCCCGAACAGCACGCACTCTACGAGAAACTGGCCCGACTGGAGGACAGCCCGACGACGTCGTCGGCTGATCAGACATAGATGAACTTGAATCGATTTACGGAAAAGGCACAAGAAGCCATCCTCGGCGCGCAGCAGTCGGCCGAGCAGGCGAATCATCCTCAGGTTGAACCCGAACACCTGTTGACGTCACTGGTCGAACAGGCCGATGGCGTCGTGCCGGATGTGCTGCGTCAGATTGGCGCCGATCCGCGACAGGTGGCGGCCACGCTCCACGCCGCGCTCGGCCGCCTGCCCCAGGCGCACGGCAGCGCGACGCGGGGCGTCTCGCCCAGACTCCAGAGCGTGCTCACGGCTGCACAGCGCGAAGCCGAGCAGATGAAGGACGAGTACGTCAGCACCGAGCACCTGCTGTTGGCGGTGGCCGGCGAGACCGGACGGACCGACGCGGGCAAGGTACTGAAGGCGCTTGGTGCGTCGCGCGACCGGATCCTGGAAGTCCTCCAGACGATCCGCGGATCGCAGCGTGTCACCGACCAGAATCCGGAAGGCAAGTACCAGGCTCTTCAGCGCTATGGACGGGATCTGACTGAACTGGCGCGCGCCGGTAAGCTCGATCCCGTCATCGGCCGAGACGACGAAGTGCGCCGGGTGATCCAGGTGCTCTCGCGCCGCACGAAGAACAACCCGGTGCTCATCGGCGAGCCCGGGGTGGGCAAGACGGCGATTGTCGAGGGGCTGGCGCAGCGCATCATCCGCGGCGACGTGCCCGAAGGCCTGAAGAACAAGCGCATTGTCGGGCTCGACATGGGCGCACTGGTCGCGGGGGCGAAATACCGCGGCGAATTCGAAGAGCGGCTGAAGGCCGTGCTCAAGGAGATCACCGACTCCCAGGGCCAGGTGGTGCTGTTTATCGACGAACTGCATACCGTCGTCGGGGCGGGCGCCGCCGAAGGCTCCATCGACGCGTCGAACATGCTCAAGCCGATGCTGGCCCGCGGCGAGCTGCACACCATCGGCGCCACGACGCTCGATGAATACCGGAAGTACATCGAAAAGGACGCAGCGCTCGAACGCCGCTTCCAGCCCGTCATGGTCAACGAGCCGACTGTCGACGACACGATCAGCATCCTGCGCGGCCTGCGCGAGCGGTACGAGATTCACCATGGCGTCCGGCTCAAGGATACCGCCCTGGTGGCGGCCGCCGTCCTGTCGCACCGCTACATCGCCGATCGCTTCCTGCCGGACAAAGCCATCGATCTGGTCGACGAGGCGGCGTCGAAGCTGCGGATGGAAATCGACTCGATGCCGGCCGAGCTCGACGAAGCCGAGCGGCGAATCATGCAACTGGAAATCGAAGCGCAGGCGTTACGGAAAGAAACCGATGCGCCCTCGGTCGACCGTTTGTCGAAACTCGAACGTGAGCTGGCGGATCTGAAAGAGTCGCGCGACCGGCTTCGGACGCATTGGGGGCAGGAGAAGGACGCCATCCAGGCTGCGCGAACGCAGAAGCAGGAACTCGAACATCTGCGCCACGCCATCGAGGCCGCTCAGCGATCCGGCGACTTCGCCACCGCGTCGGAACTCCAGTATGGCCGCGTGCCTGAGGCCGAGCGGCGAATCCGGCAAGCCGAAGAGCGGCTGGCAGACCTGCAACGCGACGCGCGGATGCTCAAGGAAGAGGTCGACGAGGAAGACATCGCCGAAGTCGTCGGCAAGTGGACGGGCATCCCGGTCAGCCGCCTGATGGAAGGCGAGGTCGAGAAGCTCATCAAGATGGAAGAACGCCTGCACCGGCGCGTCGTGGGACAAGACGAGGCGATCACGGCCGTCTCGAACGCCATTCGTCGCGCACGCGCAGGCCTGCAGGATCCCAACCGCCCGCTTGGCAGCTTCCTGTTCCTCGGCCCCACAGGCGTCGGCAAGACCGAACTGGCTCGCGCCCTGGCGGAGTTCCTGTTCGACGACGAGCAGGCGATGATCCGGATCGACATGTCGGAGTATCAGGAGAAACACACCGTATCGCGGATGCTCGGGGCGCCTCCCGGATACATCGGCTATGAGGAAGCCGGCCAGTTGACCGAAGCGGTTCGCCGGCGTCCGTACGCCGTCGTGCTGCTCGACGAAATCGAGAAGGCCCACGCCGATGTGCTCAATGTCCTGCTGCAGTTGCTCGACGATGGGCGGCTCACCGACGGCAAGGGACGCACCGTGGACTTCAAGAACACCGTGGTCATCATGACGTCGAACATCGGAAGCCAGTTCATCGCGGAGAGGCCGGGACGATCCGACGACGATCTTGAAGACGGCACGCGCCGGCAGGTCATGGATGCGCTCCGGGCGCACTTCAGGCCTGAATTCCTGAACCGGGTGGACGAGATCGTCTTTTTCCACCGGCTCAGCCGGGCCCACCTGATACAGATCGTCGACATCCTGCTGCGCGGCCTGGTGCAGCGACTCGAACGCCGGAAGATTCGATTGGAACTGACCGACAAGGCCCGAAACCTGCTCGTCGAGGAGGGTTTCGATCCGTCCTACGGCGCGCGCCCGCTCAAACGGACCATTCAGAGAAAACTGCTCGATCCGCTCGCGCTCCAGATCCTCGAGGGACGCTTTGGCGACGGCGAGATCATCCGGGTCGAAGCGGCCGGAGACGATCTGGCGTTTTCTGAGTCCACGCCGTGATCCTCCGTCGGTTGACGCGATTTTCCGGCCTGAGTACTATCGCTGAATGCTATGTGTTATATGAGCGGGGCTGCGCCCGGAGCTCCGGGCCAGGCTGCCGCATCTGCGACGGAGGAATCATGGGTAGTAAGCGTGTACTTTTGATGTTGCTCTGTGTCGTCGTCATCCCCGCCGTCGCGTTCGGTCAGCAGACCGGCGGGATCGTCGGCAGGGTGATCGGCACGGACAACCTGGTCATCCCGGGGGTGACCGTTGAGGCGCGTTCCAACGTGCTGCCAGGCCCAAGGGTCACGGTCACGAGCAGTGTGGGCGAGTACCGCCTCCCTGCCCTTCCTCCTGGCGAATACGCGGTGGCATTTGAATTGTCTGGAATGGCGAAGGTCACCAAACAGGTTCAGGTCCAGCTCGCGCAGGACGCGACCCTCAATGTCACAATGAGTGTCGGCGGCGTGACGGAGACCGTCACGGTGACGGCCCAGATCGTGCCCGTCATCGATAAAGACTCGACGGCCATCAAGAGCGGCGTGTCGTCGCAGACGATCCAATCCTTGCCAACCGGTCAGGAGTACCGCGATCTCATCAAACTCATCCCCGGTGTGCAGTTGACCCAGGACGGCACGCGAGGCCCGAGTGCGGGCGGCAGCGGCCAGGACAACGTGTACAAGTTTGACGGCGTCAACGTGACCATGCCGCTGTTCGGGACGCTGTCGGCCGAGCCGGCGGCATACGACATCGCCGAGGTCACCACGATTAAGGGCGGCGCCAAGGCGGTGGATTTCGAACGGTCGGGCGGGTTCTCGGTGGACTCGGTCAGCAAAACGGGAACCAGCCGGTACTCTGGGCAGGTCAGCTATCAGTTCCAGACCGCCGGCATGGCCTCTAAGGTGCAGAACGGCAGTCTCTCGAAGTACAGCCAAGGCCTCAGCTGGTTGACGGCCAATGTCGGGGGTCCGGTGATTCCGAACCATGCGTTCTTCTATGGTTCGTACTACCGGCCGGAGCGGGATCGCGCGAACCGGGCAAACCTGTACGGCAACCTCCCGGACTACAAGAGCACTCGCAACGAGGGTTTCGGGAAGATGACGCTCACGCCGACGAGCAACATCCTGCTCAACGCCAGCTACCGGTACTCGCACCGTCTTGATAAGAGCGATCTGTTCGCACAGTCCTCCGCCGCGACGACCGGGACCGGCTACGAGTCCTGGCAGCGAATTGCGACGGCCGACGGCTCCTGGATCATCAACTCGAGGAGTTTCGCGTCGTTCAAGTACACGCATTACGAGAATCCGAACCAGGGCCGGCCGGACAACGTGTCGAACGCGGAGATCAACACGACGATTGGCACACGGCTCGACGTCAACAACCTTGACACGCTCGGCCGGTTGGAAGTGCCGAATACGGTTGCCGGACAGGATGCGTACAACGCGTTCATCCAACCCCTCATCGATCGATACGGATATACCTCGAGCGCCGGCGTCAAGACCGGTGGCGGCTTCGTTGGGTACGGCTACCAGTTTGACAAGGACGACTTCTTCCGCAATTCCTGGCAGGTCGCGTATAACTTGAACCTCGGCTCCACGACAAGCCACGACATCCACTTCGGCTACCAGCGATACACGGACTCCGAAGACCTCTTGCGAAGTTCGAACGGCTGGGGTCGAATCACGGTCCCGGGCGGGCGATCCGCGAGTCTCGGCATCAACGGCATTCCGGCCTACTACATGGTGCAATTCCAACAGCAGTCGACCGGGGCCGTGCCGCCAATCCACTCGTCGTACTGGTCGCAGAGCGTCGAGGCCAACGACACGATCCGCCACAAGAACTGGTCGTTCAACCTGGGCCTGCTCGCCAGCAACGACCGGTTGTACGGCCAGGGGCTCAAGGGAGATTCGACGACGGTGTCCGGGTACGTCGCGTCCCCGGGCACGGTCTACAAGATGTACGAGATCCCGTTCAAGAAGATGCTCCAGCCGCGTGTCGGGGCGACTTGGGCGTATAACGGCCAGGATACGATCTACGCGAGCTTCGCGACCTACGTGCCGGCGGCCAGTTCCCTGCCGCGCGCCGCTTCATGGGCCCGCAATCTGGCCGTCGAGATCTTCGGGTACTTTGATGCGAACGGTGTCCTCTATGGCACGCAGCCGAATGCGGCATCAACGGGCAAGCTGTTTGTCGAAGACATGACGCCCAAGACCGTCACCGAGTATCTGCTGGGCACGTCCAGGCAGTTCAGCCCGCACCTGACTGGACGCGCCTATCTCCGTTACCGCTACGCCGACCATTTCTGGGAAGACACCAACAATAATGCGCGACTGGCGTTCAGCATGCCGGCCGGCTGGGGGCCCTCGCTGTACTACATTGGCGACCTCGCGACTCGGCTGGCCCAGATCGGTACCGGTGGTTCCGGAAACAGCTACATCATCACCGAACTCGACCGGGCCTACACGAAGTACTACGAGGCGACCGTCGAATCGGAGTACCGCAGCACGAAGCTCTATGTCCGAGGGTCGTACACGTGGAGCAAGTACTACGGCAACTTCGATCAGGACAACACCTCGGGGGGAGCCTCCAACGATGCCAACCTCTTTATCGGGTCATCGAATATCGGTGACGGCGCCGGACGGCAGCTATGGAACTCCAAGGAGGGAAGACTACACGGCGATCGTCCGCACTCGCTGAAGATCTACGCCTACTACCAGCTGCCTTGGAATGCCAGCATCGGGGCGTTCGCCCTGGCGCAATCCGGCCAGCCCTGGGAAGCGACCAGCTACGAGCCGTACATCGCGCTGACCACCAGCACCAGCGACACGAATCGCTATGCCGAACCGGCTGGTTCCCGAAGAACCGCCGCGTGGTACCAGCTCGATCTCAACTACACGCAGAATGTCTCGCTCACCGGACACTACAAGCTGCAGCTGGTTGGCGACCTCTACAACGTCACCAACACCCAGACGGGTTACAACTACACCTCGGGTATGCACAGCTCGACGTTTAACCAGCCTCAGTCATTCCTGAGTCCGCGGCGCATCCAGGTGTCGGCGCGGTTCCAGTTCTAGGCCCTGAGCTTCGTCGAAGGATAAAGCAGACGATCTCGTGATCGGGGCAAGGGCCCGGCGGTTCATTCCGCCGGGCCCTTTTTTGGGGGCTTAGCGGATGCCCTGGAAGAGCCGCTCGCGGGCGATGAGGGCGCGCGTGGTCTGGTCCGCAGAACGACGCGCCCGCTCGATGCGGGCGGCCCGATCGGGTTCGTTCAGCAGCACGCTGACCTGGGCCCGCTTGAATAGAGCCATCGGGTAGTCGGGATGTGAGGCAGGCACACGGTCGAGAGACGTGCGCGCGTCCTGGTAGCGCCGGGACGCCAGGTAAAGGACACCGAGCTCGAGGTCGTGGGCGAAACCGTTGCCCTGCGCAACCCTCGCCTTCTCAAACGAATCAATGGCGACGGCCGTCTGTTCCGCGGTCATGGCCATTTGGCCCAACCGAACCAGTTCCGCGGCACTGGGCTTGCGCATCCCGTAGATCTTCTGGCGAAGCCTCAGCGCGTCCACGACGCGTCCCTGGCGCTCCCGAATCACGGCCAGCGCCTCGATGGCGGGTAAGCGGTCAGGCGTCTCGGCCATGATCTGCTCGAGCAGCGGCTCGGCGCGCGACCAGTCCCGACTGCGCGTGTAGTGCAAGGCCAGATACGTGCGCACATCGGGCGAACCCGGAGCCATCTCCGCGGCCTTGCGGAACATGTCCTCGGCTCGGGCTTCGTGGCCCAGAGACGAATGTGCCACCGCCAGACGCAGGCAGGCATCTAAATTGTGCGGGTCTTCAGCCAGGATTCTCGCTAGCAGCGGGATGACGCGCGCGTACTCCTCGTTCACGAACAACCCCGACGCCTTGTCGAGCAGGTCGAAGAGCCGCGTCATGTCGATCGGACGCGGTGCGTCTTTCCGCACCACCGGTGCGGCCGACGCGCTTACGTAGCCAAGACTCGCGAGCGACCGTCGGGCCTCGTCGCTAAGATCGCCCGGAGGCCTCATGGACTCCGACGAGGGCACCGGATAGTCCCGGATCGCGACCTGCATCTGCGCCGACTGGGTCGCGGTGGACGCCAGATCGCGCGATTCCTTCGGGTCGGCCACCACGTCATAGACTTCCATCCGCCCAGCCAGGATGGACTTCTGTCGGCCCTCCACTGCCATCGTCTGTGGCTGCCACCCGTACTCGAGAAACGGCTTCATCGCCTCGCCGAGTACGATCTCTGCAGCGGCGCTGCGCAGGCTTCCAGTGGCATCGACGCCTGCCCAATCCAGAATCGTGTGATACACCCTGCGCGTGCTCACGGGCGTTTCGACCGTGCCGGCGGTCACGCCCGGGCCCACCAGCACCAGCGGCACGTGCATCGTCGACTGATAGACAAGATTCCCGTGCAACGACTCGCCGTGGTCGCCCAGCCCCTCCCCGTGATCGCCCACGATCACGATCGCGACAGGTCCCCTCGCCTGATGCTCGAACGCCTGGAGCAATCGGCCAAGTTGCGCATCCATCGACGCGATCTCGCCCAGGTACGGGCTCCCCGCGTACTTTGTGCGAAACGGTTCGGGCGGGGTGTATGGGGCATGTGGATCGAAATAGTGCACCCACAGAAAAAGCGGCTGCGAGGACGCCTGACCCAGCCACGCGAGCGCAGCGTCGGTTGTCTCGGCAGCAACCCGCTCCTCCCGCCCTGCGGGCAGTTCATCGTTGTACAGATCAAATCCCCTCGCGAGCCCGAAGCGCCGCGAGAGGATGAACGACGAGGTAAAGGCGGTCGTGCGATACCCGGCCTTCCGAAGTCGCTCCGCCAGCACGGGCTGGGCCGCCGGAACGGCGCGGCCGTTCTCGTGGATGGCGTGCCCGGCCGGGTAGAGCCCGGTCATCATCGACGTATGCGACGGCAGCGTTTCTGGGACGGTCGCGTAGGCCTGGCGGAATCGCCGTCCTCGTGCCGCGACTGCGTTGAAGGCCGGTGTCTCTATCCCCACCGCCTCAGGACCGATGGCGTCCGCCCGGGTCGTATCAAGTGTGACGAGGAGGATGGACGGCAGGACGTGCGCAGGCGTTGGAGCGGCCTGCTCCGGCTTCTGACGGGTCCCGCACGCACCGGCAACCAGCGCGGCCGCGAGAATTGCGAAAAGGGGTCGGGTCGGCATCAGCCCATGCGTTGCATCGACGAGAGGAACTCGGCGTTCGACTTGGTCTTGCCCATCTTGTCGAGGAGCAGTTCCATGGCCTCGACGGGCGACAGCGGAGTGAGCACCTTGCGCAGCACCCAGATCCGGTTGAGGTCGTCGCGAGGAATGAGCAGCTCTTCCTTGCGCGTGCCGCTCTTCTGGATGTCGATGGCCGGAAACACGCGCTTGTCCACCAGCTTGCGGTCCAGGTGGATTTCCATGTTGCCCGTGCCCTTGAACTCCTCGAAGATCACATCGTCCATGCGCGAACCGGTGTCGATGAGCGCAGTCGCGATGATCGTGAGCGACCCGCCTTCTTCGATGTTGCGAGCCGCACCGAAGAATCGCTTGGGTTTCTGCAGCGCGTTCGAATCCAGACCGCCCGACAGCACCTTGCCCGATGGCGGGATCACGGTGTTGTAGGCGCGTGCCAGGCGCGTGACCGAATCCAGCAGGATGAGCACGTCCTTCTTGTGCTCGACCAGCCGCTTGGCCTTCTCGATCACCATCTCGGCCACCTGCACGTGCCGCTGTGCCGGCTCGTCAAACGTCGACGAGATGACCTCGCCCTGCACCGACCGCTGCATATCGGTCACTTCTTCCGGCCGCTCGTCGATCAGCAGGACGATGAGGTAGACCTCGGGATGATTCTGGGCCACCGACTGCGCGATGGCCTGCAGCAACATCGTCTTGCCCGTGCGAGGCGGCGCGACGATCAGGCCGCGCTGGCCCTTTCCGATGGGGATCATCAGATCCATCACGCGCGCCGACAGATTCTCGGCGACCGTCTCGAGCCGCAACGCCTCCTGCGGATAGAGGGGTGTCAGGTTCTCGAAGAAGAGCTTCTCGCGCGCCTGGTCCGGCGGCTCGAAGTTGACTGCCTCCACCTTGATGAGCGCGAAGTAGCGCTCGCCTTCTTTGGGCGGCCTGATCTGTCCCGACACCGTGTCGCCCGTCTGGAGGTCGAACTTCCGGATCTGCGACGGGGACACGTAGATGTCGTCGGGCCCAGGCAGGTAGTTGTAGTCCGGCGCGCGCAGGAATCCGAAACCGTCTGGCAGCACTTCGAGGACGCCCTCGGAGAAGATGAAGCCGCTCTGCTCGGTCTGCGCTTTCAGAATCTGGAAAATCAGATCCTGCTTGCGCATGCCCGTCGCGCCAGCCACGTTCAGGTCCTTGGCAATCTGCGTGAGCTTCTGGATACTCATGTCCTTCAGCTCGGTGATGTTCAGGCCTTCCCCTGAGCGCTTCTGGCCACCGTTGGTGGAGGCCGGCTTGGCGGCATCTGGCACCGCTTCAGCGACGGCTGGCTCGGCAGGGAGTTCTTCGTTAGACGCGCGCGGGATCGAAGCTTGGCGCTTGGGGTTGTTTGCCATGGGTCTGCTCAGAACGCTGGAACGGCTGGTTACGTACGGAACGATCAACGAGTGCGGGGTGGAAGGCCCCCGCGGCCAGAAATGACTGGGGGTGGCTCGGCCATTCAACTATAGGGCAGCCTTTTGGGCGGTGTCAACAGGCAGACGACCACGGGACACCTGCGACTCAGTACGAGGACGGCGACTCTCCAATCCCGACGATGCTGCAGGCGACGATGGGCTTGAGCCCGAGGCCGCGGGCCTTCGCCACCAGCTCCGGACTCTCGGCGCCGGGATTGATCCAGAGTTCCGCAATGCCCTTCCGGGCGACGTCCTCAATCACGCGCTCCCCGACGGCGGGTGGCAGGTAGAGGCTGGCCATGTCGATCGGCCCCGGCACGTCGAGCACCGATTTATAGGCCTTGAGCCCCTCGACTTCCGCCTCTTTCGGATGAATCGGGATGACCGTATAGCCCTGCCGGACAAACGCGCGAACGGCTTTGTTCGAGAACTTGGACCGGTCCGCCGAAGCGCCGATGATCGCCACCGTTTTGCCCATGTGATCTGATGTCCCTACTTCACACCTTCGGTCCAGCCTTCTCGACTTCCCTCGACTCGGCCGTGTCGAACTTCTTGAAGTTGTCGATGAAGCGGGCAGCCAACTGGTGGTACCGCTGGTCGTACATCTCCCGGCTTGGCCACGAGCGGGCCGGATCGAGCACGTGGTCCGGGACGTCCGGACACGTCTTCGGCACCTGGAATCCAAACACTGGGTCGGTCGTGTACTCGACGTTGAGCAGCTTGCCGTTGAGCGCGGCGTTGAGCATCGCCCGCGTGTACCGGATGCTGATGCGCTTGCCGACGCCATACGGTCCACCCACCCAGCCGGTGTTGACCAGCCAGCAGTTGACGCCGTACCGCAGCACTTTCTCCCTCAGCAACCGTGCATAGAATTCCGGCGGGTGCACCATGAACGGCGCGCCGAAACACGTGCTGAACGTGATCTCGGGCTCCTTGCCCAGCCCGACCTCGGTACCCGCGATCTTCGAGGTGTAGCCGGAAATGAACTGGTAGCCGGCCTGGTCCACCGACAGTTTCGCGATCGGCGGCATGACGCCCGACGCGTCGCAGGTGAGGAAGATGACGTTCTTTGGGTGACCCGACCGCTTGTCCGGCAGCGCGTTGTCGATGAACTCGAGCGGGTACGACGCCCGCGTGTTCTCGGTAATCGTCGGGTCATCGAGGTCGATCATCCGCGTCACCGGGTCGAAGACCACGTTTTCGAGAATCGTGCCGAACCGGTGGGTCGTCCCGAAGATCTGCGGCTCGGCCGACGCCGACAACTGGATCACCTTCGCGTAACAGCCTCCTTCGAAGTTGAAGACGCCGTTGTCGCTCCACCCGTGTTCGTCGTCGCCAATCAGGCCGCGGGTCGGGTCGGCCGACAGCGTCGTCTTCCCCGTGCCCGACAGCCCGAAGAAGATGGCCGCGTCGCCGTCCTTCCCCACGTTGGCCGACGAGTGCATCGGAAACACGCCCTGCAGCGGCATCAGGTAGTTCATCACGGTGAAGATCGACTTCTTGATCTCCCCGGCGTACGCCGTATTGCCAATGATGCAGAGCCGTTGCGCGAAGTTGAGTGCGATGAACGTGTTCGATCCGGTGCCGTCGATCTGCTGGATCCCCTTGAAGTGCGGGCAGCAGATCACGGTGAAGTCGGGGACGTGCCGCCGGTACTCCTCGTTGGTACGCGGCGGGATAAACATGTTGCGGGCAAAGAGGCTGTGCCACGCGTGCTCGGTGATAATGCGCACCGGCATCCGGTAGTCCGGGTCCGCGCCAACGTAACAGTCCTGGACAAACACGTCCCGCCCCTGCAGAAATCCCTGCATGCGCGCGAACAGTTCATCGAATTTGTCGGGCGAGAAGGGCCGATTGTACTGCCCCCACCAGATGTGCCCCTCGGTCGACGGCTCGCGGACCACGAACTTGTCGTTGGCCGAACGCGCCGTGTGCTTCCCGGTATTCATCACCACCGCGCCGTCCCGTGTGATCGTGCCTTCCTTCCGGAACACGATCTCCTCGTAGAGGGCTTCAGTCGGGAGATTCCAGTACACGCCGCCGAGGTTGAACAAGCCGTGGTTGTCCAACCCGTAGTCACTCTTCAACGCGGCAGACTGCGCCTGCGTCGGCGTCTTGATATCGAGCAGGTTGATCATAGCCAGTCCCTGATGAGCTTCTTGTCGCCGATGTAAATGTCGTTGGGCGAACTCGGATCAAGCGCCCACTTGATGCGGGCGATCCCTTCTGTCACGTCCTTGACCGACCCGGCGAAACTCAGCCGCAGGTGGCCTTCCATGCCGAAGTCGCGGCCCGGAACCGTCACGACGAGGGCTTTCTTCAGGAGGAACTTCGACAATTCAACGGAGTTGCCGTTGTACGCGCGGAAGTCCGGCAGGCAGTAAAACGTGCCGTCCGGTTTGTAGGTCTTCACGCCGTTGAACGACGACAGTTCCCGCATGGCCACATCGCGGTTGTTCTGCATCTGCAGGCGGAGTCCTTCCACGATGCTCTGCAGGCCAATCAGGGCGCCCTCGGCACCCGCCTGCATCACCGGCGATCCGCACGACGTGGTCTGGGCCTGCACATTGGTCATCACCTGGACCAGCGGCCGCGGCGCCACGCACCAGCCAATCCGGAAGCCTGTCATCCCGTAGAGCTTCGCGATGCCGTTGATGACGAGCACGCGCGAATCCTCGAGATCGCACGTCGTGAACTGGTACGCCGACGGCGCCCGTTTCCCGTCGAACACGAGCTTGTGGTAGATGTCGTCCATGATCACGTAGATCTTCTTGCGCTCGCAGAAGTCGATGATCTGGGCGATGAATTCTTCCCGATACACGATGCCGCTCGGGTTGTTCGGGCTGTTGATGATGATGGCCTTCGTGTTGGAACCGACGGCCCGCTCGATGTCGGCCATCCGTGGATGGAAGCTGCCGTCCTCAGGCGTGACGATGACCGGCACGCCGTAACACATCTTGACCATCTCGGGATAACTGACCCAGTACGGCGCAAGGATCACCACTTCGTCCTGCGGATTCAGAATGCAATACAGCAGGTTGAAGATGCACTGCTTGGCGCCGGCCGACACGATGATGTTCTCGGGGGCCACGACCTTGTCGTAGTGCTCCTCCGTATAACGGATGATGGCTTTCTTGAGAGAGGGCGTTCCGTCGGTCGGGCAGTACTTCACGTCACCCTGGCTGAGTTTGGCCGCCGAAGCCAGAATCGCGGATATGGGCGTCTTGTTCTTCGGCTCGCCGATGCCGAGGTGAATGACCGGCTCACCGCGTTCCCGCAGCAACCGGGCCTCCTCGTTGAGTCGCAGGGTCGGCGACTCGATGATGGTCCTGGCAAGCTCACTGACAGCCATGGGTCTCTCCTGTCGGGTGCGAATCCGGAGGGAGCGGGCGCACCGGCCCGGGGGGCATATTGATTCGACTATAACCTTTTTTGCTCCCGTTTTTCGCGCAGGCGGAGCTCCACCACCTCGGGCACGAGGCCCGCGATGGGGCCGCCGAGGGCGAACACCTCTTTGATCAGGCGGGAACTGACGTAGGTGTACTGCTCGGCCGGCATCATGAACACCGTTTCGATCTCGGGGCCTAGCCGGCGATTCATCAACGCCATTTGCAATTCAAACTCGAAGTCCGACACCGCGCGCAGCCCCCGCACGATGACAGAGGCCTTTCGCCGGTGCGCGTAGTCCACCAGCAGTCCCTCAAACGATTCCACATCAACGTTGGGATACTCGCGGAACACCTCACGCACGGTGTCGACGCGTTCCTCGGGAGTAAACAGCGGGGCTTTCTCGGCATTGCAAAGAATGGCCACCACGATGCTGTCGAACAGCCTGGCCCCGCGCAGGATGATATCAACATGCCCGTTGGTGAGCGGATCGAACGATCCGGGAAATACCGCCACGCGGTCGCCGGACGTACTCATGAACCCTCCGTTGTGTCACCCGAATCGGCCGGCGTCTTCCTGTAGAACGCCAGGCCACTGTCTCCGGCAACCAGCCGGCGTGCGCACGTCAGCCTGCCCACCCGTTCGGGCGCCGGCCGTCGTTTCGCGTGTTCCAGAACCAGTGTCCCATCCACCGCGAGCCACCCGGCGGCCGTCACCAGTACGTCGGCGACGTCAGTCTCGTACGGGGGATCCAGCAGGATGAGATCGAAACGCTGGCCGGCGGTCAACTGCCGCAGCCCGCCCGGAAAATCGTCGCGAATCATAACATAGCCGCTCGTGACCCCACATTGCGCGAGGTTGGCCGCAACCAGCGCGATGGCTCTCGCGTCGTGATCGACAAACACCACCTCGACCGCACCGCGACTGAGCGCCTCGATGCCGAGCGCGCCCGATCCCGCAAAGCCATCCAGCACGCGCGCGCCGGGCACGCGCGCCGCCAATACATCGAACAGTGTCTGCTTGAGCCGGTCGGAGGTCGGACGCAGGCCTTCCCACTCGGGCGCCTTCAGCTGACGTCGCTTGTACCGCCCCGCGATCACGCGCATCGCACACTCCGCCTCCGTTCCACACTGGCTACCCGACCGAGGCCAGCCCGAATCGCGCGCTCCACGTCCGTCGAACCTCGTCGAGCAAGGCCTCGCCTTCGCCGCGCCGCGAGAGCGCAACGCCCGCGAGCGTCCGCGCACGCTCCATCACCTCATGGTCGCGCAGCAGGTCCCCCGAACGCAATGTCGGCGCGCCCGATTGCCGGGTTCCGAAGAAATCGCCTGGGCCCCGAAGCGCCAGGTCCCGTTCGGCAATCACAAATCCGTCGGCGGTCTCGACCAGCGTCTTGAGGCGCTCGCGCCCCTGCACGCCAAGCGGCGCCTGATACAACAACACGCAGAAGGACTGGTGCCCTCCCCTGCCCACGCGCCCTCTCAACTGGTGCAGTTGCGCCAGCCCGAACCGCTCGGCGTGTTCGACGACCATCACAGACGCGTTCGGCACATCAATGCCGACTTCGATGACCGTCGTCGACACGAGCACGTGTACGCGGCCCGCGGCGAACTCCCGCATGATGTGGTCCTTCTCTTCGGGCTTGAGTCGCCCGTGAAGCAGCGCCACCCGGTACGCCGGGAACACCTCAGCGGCCAGGGTGTCGGCCGCCTCGGTCGCGGCTCTCAAATCCACCTTGGACGACTCTTCGATGAGCGGGTAGACAATGTAAGCCTGACGCCCCTGCTCGAGTTCGCTCCGGACACACGCGTAGATCTCGTCGCGCCTCGACTGGGGTGTCGCCGTCGTCTTGATCGGCGTCCTGCCGGGCGGCAACTCCCGAATGACGGACACGTCGAGATCGCCGTACGTCGTGAGCGCCAGGGTTCTCGGAATCGGCGTGGCCGTCATCACGAGCACGTCGGGTCGCCATCCCTTCTCGCGGAGGATGGCCCGCTGCATGACGCCAAACCGATGCTGTTCGTCAATCACCACAAGGCCGAGCCGCGAGAACGTCACCTTCTGCTGCACCAGCGCATGCGTCCCGACCACCAGTTGCGCCATGCCGGATTCGATCTCGCCCTGGACGCGCCGTCGGTCCGCGGTCGGCGTCGACCCGGTCAGCAGCGCGACGCGGTATGGCGAGGTCTCGAGCAGGCGCCTCACCGTCAGGTAGTGCTGCTCGGCGAGAATCTCGGTGGGTGCCATCATCGCCACCTGTAACCCGTTCTCGATGGCCACCACAGCGGCAAGCAGCGCGACAATCGTCTTGCCTGTCCCCACATCGCCCTGGAGCATCCGGTGCATGGCCTGCGGACGCGTCATGTCGGTGACGATCTCTTTCAGCGCGGATCGCTGTCCGTCGGTGAGCGCGAACGGCAGCCGGGCCCTGACGGCATCGCGAATCCTGTCATTCACCACGACCGCGGCAGGTTTGCGCTCGGCGTCGGCGGCCTGCCTCCGCAACAGCAACCCGAGTTGGAAGTGAAGAAACTCGTCGAAGATGAGCCGCAACTGCGCCGGGCTCCGGAACGCGTTGAGGGCAACCAGATCCGTTCCCGGAGCCGGAAAATGCGACTCGATCAGCGCCGTCCGCCAGTCGGCCAACGCGACTGAATTGAAGAGCCACGGCGGCATGAGGTCAGGCAGTTCGGCGGGCAGTTGCCGCAGCGCGTCGTGCACGATGCGGCGCTGGATACGTCCCGTCACCGATCCAGCCTTCTCGTATACCGGCACGATGCGGCCCGTGTGAATCGTGTCGGCATCCTCCTCGTCGACCAGTTCGTACTGTGGATTGGTCAGTTGCAGCCCGCCCGGGTCGCGCCGCGTGATCTCTCCGAAGAGCACGATGACGGCGCCCCGGTGGATGACGTCGGTCATGTACGGCTGATTCAGCCACGAGACGCGAAGAGTTCCACTCCCGTCCCGGACGACGGCATGAAAGATCTTGAATCCTGGGCGGCGAGTCAGACGCAGCCCGCACGAGACGACCGTGCCGCAAATCGTGGCGACCTCACCCTCGCTCACGGTGGCCATATCGCGAAACGTCGAGCGATCTTCGTATCTGAGTGGAAAACGGCTGAGCAGATCGCCGACGGTGCGGAGTCCGACGCGTTCGAGATCCGCGGCCCGGCGCGGACCGATGCCGTTCAGCGATTGCAGCGGGTCGTCGAGCGTCACTGCACGATGACGGCCTGGCGGGTCTGAATGTCGATCTCGCGGATGCCGGCCGGCAGAACGAACTGGGCGTCCAGGCTGACACCGTCAGGATGCTCGGCCGAGCGCGTGTAGTGGTTCACCACCTGCTGGAGCAGCATCTTTGGAATGGGGATGCCGGCGATCGACGCCGATTCCAGTTCGAACGTCGCGACCCCGGACCGGGTCCTGAGCACACCCGTTACGCTGACGGGCAGCCGGCCTGTCAGCAGCTGCGTCGGTTCGAGGGTCCCCTTCGCAGCTCCGCGGCGGACGGCATCAAGATCGAGGATGGCCTTCGCCGACACGCGGCCGCCGCCAAGCGCGGCGATGTACGGATCGACCATACCCGCAGGGAGCGCCGACGAAATTTTCAGACGGAGATAGGCGTTGGTCTCGGCCTCGGTCACCACCGTCCGTCGCGCCCTGCCCGGGCGGAACGGCTCCGACGAGGCCTGCGCGCCGTAGTGTGTGATGTCGAGCAGCTTCTTGTCGAATCGGTCGGCCTCGGCGGCCGACAGCGGCACCCGCGGCTGTTGGTCACCGGCGACACCGGCAGGCGCCAGTAGCAGCAGTCCGATGACGAACAGCGAGGCCGCACGTGTCCGAAGCAGAGATGTCATGCGTGAACCTCGATGGCAGTACCAGAGTCGAGTCTAGCACGGTCACGGCACGCGAATCTGCTTCGAGGTCGTCGAGGGCGGAGCGGGCGCCAGTTTCTTGATGGGCGCCTCAGGTTCCTTCTGCCGGGCCGCATTCGCCCGTCTCGCCTGCATCACCAGCTCCAGCTTTCGACGCTCCATCTGAACCTCGAAGACTCGGAATCGCGCCTGCTGCTTCACGTCCAGCGCCTGATCGATCGAGTCGTATGCCTTCCGCAGTTCGGCAGCGGCGCGTCCGGCCAGATCCTGAAGGGCCTTGAGCTTCTCCCGAACCTGCGCCTCGTCGAACTGCGCGTTCGGTCCTGTGAGACGACCCAATTCCGCCACGAGTTGGTTGTGCGCCTGCTCGTTGCGCTGGCGCGTCTGCTGCAGCGCTCTTAGTTTCGGCAGGAACTGCGTGAACTGGTCGTCGTCCAGCTTCAGGGCTTCTTGCGCGCGGATGACGATGTACGCGTCGAACAGCCGCTGGACCTCTGCCGGCCCGGATTGGTCGGCGCGGGCAGCGGGCCCGGCCCCTCTGGGCGGTTGCCTCTGCGTTTGCGCGGCCGCGGTACCCGCGGCGACCACGACGATCAGGACGAAGACCGCCATCAAACGCCCAAAACGTTCATGGCACGATGAAGATTGCGGGGTCATGCGTTGAATACTCCACCTGTCGAGGATCGGGATCGGGATCGGGATCGGGATCGTTATGGTGACACGCCGGGCTCGTCCATCTCCGCCTTCAGCAGCCGCGCCAATTCGGCCTTCTCCGCCTCCGTGAGCGATTCGAGCGCCCGATCGGCCGAACCGATCGTCGCCGGCATGTCAGCGGCCGACATCTCATCGGCTGCCACATCGGCCATCACCTGCGAGATCAGCGCCCACGGCTCGTCGTTGTCGGGAAAGGCCAGTTGAGGTTCAACCTGAATGACAACCGGGACAGCCGCCGCGCCAGCCGCCGGAGGCTGGGGCTGGTGGCTGTTCTGCCACTGGGTCAGACCGACCAGGGCGACCAGCACGATGGCTGAACCCACGGGCACTGCACGCCAGACCCAGGACAAACCGGCCCACGAACGCTCGGGCGCGGGCGCGCGCCGCACGGATTCGCCCACACGAGTGGAGAATGGCGTCCAGAACAGTGGCGACGGCTCCGGGATCTCATCGGTCGACGCAAGTAAGGTCGCGTGCCGGGCATCCTCCACCAGGGCGCGACACGCCTCACACGATTCGGCGTGGCGGACCAGGTGCCTTCGGGCGCAGCCGTCCAACACATCGACGACGTCTTCTGGTGCCAGATGGCTCATATGCGTCACCCGAGATCCTGCTTCGCCAACGCCCGCTTGAGGTTGCCAAGCGCGTGGAAGAAGTTGGCCTTCACCGCGCCCTCCGACGTCTGCAGCACACCAGCGATTTGCTTGTGCGACAGTTCCTGATAGACGCGCAGGATGAGCGTCGCGCGCTGTTTGCGCGGCAGCCGCGCCACGGCCGCCCGCACCCGCCGGGCTCGTTCCTCCCGCAGCACCGCACCAGCGGCGTCCTCTCCCCGCGCCGGCAGAGGAGCCGTCTCATCGAGCGAGGTCAGCACAGGCGTCCGAATCGACACCTTGTTGAGGCACACATTCACGCCGATGCGGTAGAGCCAGGTGGCCAGCGACGAGTCCCCGCGGAATCGGCGAAGGCCTCGATAGGCGCGCAGGAACACGTCCTGCGACAAGTCCGTCGCGTCTTCGTGCCGCCCGACGAACCGATAACACAGCCGGTAGACCGTGCGGCGATGCCGCTCGACGATCACGTCGAACGCCTCGGTCCGCCCGTCCAGGCACGCCCGCACGAGCGCCGCGTCGTCACACTCCCCCAACGGCGGATTGGCGTCGGTGCCCGCCGTCGAGTCGCTCACCACGCTGCCGATCCAGTTGATCGGGATCGCTTCAGCCCCGCACGTCGCTGTTGCATCCGCCATCTCGCGCTCGGTCCTCTCGTACCAATCGCGTCGCTCGGAACCTGTACTGGCGCTGAACGTCGAGGCGCCGGCAGGACCATCGCCCCATGCCTGAATAGACCGAGAAAGCGAAGAGAAAGTGACATTGGCGAGGCCCATCGTAGCATGGCGTTTGACTTTCGCCTTTCCTTTGCATAGAGTGGTTCGCGTACTTCGCCTCAGTCCTTCGACTCGTAGGTCCGGCAAGGGACCTACTCGCTCAGGACTGAGTGCTGAGCGAGCATGTTTCATCGGATCGACTCGTACGATTAGGCTGCTGCGGTTGCGAGTCGAAGCACTCAGGAGGGCGCTCACGTGGCCTTTCCACTTACACGACGCCAGAGGGAAATCCTCGACTACCTCGGAGAATTCATCCAGCAGCACGGCTATGCCCCGAGCCTCGAAGAAATCGGCCGGCGCTTCGGATTGTCTTCACTGGCCACCGTGCACAAGCACCTGACCAACCTGCAGGAGAAGGGCTTCATTCGCCGTGCGTGGAACCGCAGCCGGTCGGTTGAACTGGTGCCGACACGTGGCGGTGGCCGGGCAGTTGAGTTGCCGCTGCTCGGGTTTGTCGCGGCCGGCGTGCCTATCGAGGCCGTCGCCACATCCGAGTCGATCGCGGTGCCCGAAGATCTGGTCGGCAAACGCGACACGTACGTGCTGAAGGTCCGCGGCGATTCGATGATCGACGAGCAGATTCGCGACGGCGACTTCGTGGTCGTCGAGGATCGAAAAACCGCCGAGAACGGAGAGATGGTGATTGCGCTGCTCGGCGGGTCGGACGTCACGTTGAAGAAGTTCTACCGCGAAGACGGGCGCATCAGGCTCCAGCCGGCCAACCCGGCCATGCAGCCGCTGCTGGTGACACCAGACCAACTGCAGATTCAGGGCGTGGTCGTCGGTGTCATGCGAAAATACTGACATTTTCATCTCATCGGGAGTGCCTTCATGGCTGACGAATCGCGTCAGGTCAACTTCACCATCGTTCCAGCCGACTCGGCCGATCAGGAACGCACGTATGCCAACTTCTGCGCCGTCTCCCACACGCCGTTCGACTTCACGCTCACGTTCTGTGAAGTGCTGCCGCTCTCGGAACAGGATGTGAAGCACGCCGAGGCCGACCATGTCGTCCGCGCGCCCGTGCGCGTCAAGGTCGTGGTTCCGGTCCAGGTGATGCCCAGCCTGATCGCGGCGCTTCAAGATCAGTTCCGGTCGTTCAACGAGTCGTACGCCAACGTGGGCTGGTCGAAGGGACCGGTGCATTAGGAGCTTCGCTGATCGGGATTCGGGGTTCGGGATTCGGGAGTCGGGATTCGGGAGTCGGGGTCGGGAGCCAACCGGCACGTGAAAACCGCTGAAGTGGTTCAGGGCGTTCTCGAGGCGCTGTCGCGCCAGCACCCCGGTGCCGACACGGAGCTGCGCCACGGAAACGCCTTCGAGTTGCTGGTTGCCACCATCCTCTCGGCCCAGGCCACCGATGTCGGCGTGAACCGGGTCACGCCGGATCTATTCGCCCGGTACCCCGACGCGGCCACGCTGGCCTCGGCGGCGCAGGAAGATGTGGAGCGGCTGGTCAAATCGACGGGCTTTTTCCGTCAGAAGACCCGCGCCATCATCGGAATGTCGCAGGCGCTGATCGAGCGGCATGGTGGTGACGTGCCGCGCACCATGGACGCGCTCGTCAAACTGCCGGGCGTCGGGCGGAAAACGGCCAACGTCGTCCTGGGCCACGCGATGGGCATTCCCGGACTGGCCGTCGATCGGCACGTGCTGCGCGTGAGCAATCGCATCGGCATCGCGTCGTCCGATGATCCCGAACGCGTCGAACAGCAGTTGACCGGCGCGCTACCACCTGGGTGGTGGACGCGTGCAGCCGACACCATGACGCTCCACGGGCGCCGGATCTGCAAGCCCACGCCGCAATGCGAGCGCTGTGCGGTCAATGCGCTGTGCGATTTCCGTCGCTCGACTGGACGCGCAGCCCGAGCGCCCGTGGTAAGCAAACACTCCCCAGCTCCAGCCAGATCGCGCGGGCGACGTCCCGCAGCCACTGGCCGGCGCACTCCCAAGCGATGACCCGGGCGCGCTTCGAGCAACTCGTGGCCAACGCGGTGCAGACGATTCCCCGGCGTTTCCGACAGCAGATCCAGAACCTCGCCATCATCGTCGAAGACGAGCCCGACGACGAATTGCTCGACGACATGGAGATCGAGCCGCCGGACACGTTGTTCGGCCTCTACCAGGGCACGCCGTTGACGGAACGGCGGTGGGATCACGGCAATGTGCTCCCGGATCGGATCGTGCTGTACCAGGGCCCGATCGAGGACGTCTGCGAATCAGACGACGAGGTCGTCGCCACCATTGGCGAGACGTTGATTCACGAGGTCGGTCATTACTTCGGCATGACCGAAGAAGAACTCGAGGAGATCGAAGAGCGATACTGGCGCAGCTATGACGTGGGCAGCGGGCCGGAGGACAACCGATGACGACGGCCCGGCGGCGCTTCGGACAGCACTTTCTGGAACCAGTCTGGATCGACAAGGTGCTGGCTGCGGCCGGCCCCAGAGCCGGCGACCATTTCGTCGAGATTGGTCCAGGCCGGGGCGCTATCACGCGGCCGCTCGCCGAACGGGTGGCAAGCGTCACGGCCATCGAGCTCGATCGCGATCTGGTGACGTGGCTGGAACCGCGCGTCGCTCGAAACGTCAGGGTGCTGTCGGGCGACTTCCTCACGCTGACGCGAGACGCGATCTTCTCCGGTGTGAGACCGGATGAATCGGTTCGCATCATTGGCAATCTGCCCTACAACGTGTCGTCCCCGATCCTGTTCCGCCTGCTCGAACTCCATCGCGAGACAGGCCGACTGATTGACGCGTCGCTGATGCTCCAGCGCGAAGTCGCCGATCGCATCGCGGCCGCACCGGGTTCACGGGAGACTGGCGTGTTGTCGGTCATGGTCCAACTCGATGCCGACGTCGAGACCGTCCTGACGCTGCCGCCGGGCGCCTTCCGGCCTGCTCCGAAGGTGTGGTCAGCGGTCGTGCGGGTACGGTTCAGGCCCCCGATTGTGCCGATTTCGGCCGACTCGAGGCGGCTGTTCGAGACCCTGGTTCGATCGATCTTCGCCCAGAGAAGAAAGACTCTGGCCAACTCCCTCCGCGCGCTGGCCACCTCGCTCGGCGCAGAGCCGAGAATGGTGCTCCTCTCGGCAGGCATTGACCCGTCCCGACGGCCCGAGACGCTGCATCTTGTGGACCTGGCGAAGCTTGCGGACACGCTGCGGTCGTTATCCCGACCTTCTGTGGTATAGTCCGCCTATCGCGTTTGGCTGGATCTTGCCTGCCTTCAAGGCTATCCCAGCGGCCCTGACAGGTCCCGATCGAGCCGATACCGTCACCGGGCGTCCCGCGCCCGTTGAGGCGGTGTGTTGGTCTTGTCCCCCAAAGGACGGACCGGCGCATCCTGGTATCGATCGGTCACGAGTAATGGACGTCCGGGTTCCGGGCTGATTCGTTGACGAGAAGAGAACTGGATCCGCGGCGACTGCTTTGCCGCCGGGTCTGGAGAGGACGCTGATGTCCGACCAGTCGGCTGTACCTGTTTGCGCCCAGCCCCTGCTCGAAGTCGTGCCTCTCGGCGGCCTCGGAGAGTTCGGCCTCAATATGATGGCCGTCTCCTACGCCGACACCCTGCTCATCGTGGATGCCGGTTCCATGTTCCCGGAGCCCGAACTGCTGGGCGTCGATCTCATCATCCCGGATCTGACCTACCTCCAGCAGCACGCCGCCCACACGTCCGCGGTCGTCTTGACGCACGGCCACGAAGATCACATCGGCGCGCTCTCGCATGTCATGCGTACGGTCAAGGGCCCGGTGTACGGTACGCCGCTCACGCTGGCGCTGGCCGAGTCGAAACTCGCTGAGCACAACCTTGACACGGGGGACCGCTTGATTGGCGTGCGGCCGCGCGATAAGGTCGTCGTCGGCGACTTCACGGTCGAGTTCCTGCGGGTCACGCACAGCATGCCGGATTGCGTCGCGATCGCGATCCATACACCGGTCGGCATCATCATCTGCACGGGCGACTTCAAGATCGATCAGACACCGATCGACGGTGAGCACTTCGATTTCCACCGGCTGGCGCAGTTGGGCAGCGAGGGGGTCCTGGCGCTGTTCTCGGACAGCACGAACATCGAACGCCCCGGCTTCACGGGCTCGGAACTCTCCGTCATCGAGGCGTTCGAGGAGATCTTCTCGAGCACCAAGGGCAAGATTGTCGTGACGTCGTTTGCGACAAGCATCTTCCGTATCCAGCTCCTGGTGAATCTCGCGGCGCAGTTCAACCGCAAGGTCGCCTTCGTTGGCCGCGGCATGGTGGAAACCTCGCAGATTGCCCAGCGACTTGGCTATCTCAAAGTGCCCGCCGGCCTGGCGATCCGCGATGTGGAGGTGAAGTCGCACGCGCCGGAATCCGTGCTGTGCCTGGTGACCGGCAGCCAGGGCGAGCCGCTGTCGGCGCTCTCCCGTATCGCCATCAACGATCACCGGCACGTCAGTTTGTCTCCCGAAGACGTCGTGGTGTTCTCGGCACGGGAAATTCCTGGCAACGAACGATCGATCGACCGCGTCGTCAACCATATCGCCCGGCGCGGGGCCGAGATTATCAACCAGGGCGACAAGCACGTCCACGTCTCCGGACACGCCAGCGAAGAAGAACTCAAGCTGATGCTCTCGCTGGTGCGGCCGCGGTGTTTCGTGCCCATTCACGGCTCGTTCAGGCAACGATCCCGACATGCGCGCGTGGGCGAGCGGTTGACACGGGACCTGCCCGACCGGGTCAAGGTGCTCGTTGCGGAAAACGGCGACCTGCTGAGCTTTGACCGCGCCGGCGGCTCGATCACCGGCAAGGTCCCAACCGGGCGGGTGCTCATCGATGGCTCGGCGATCAGCGGCCTGGGCGAAGAGGTGCTGCGGGACCGCCGGCATCTCGCCGAGGACGGCCTGATCGTGCCGGTGATTGCGATCAACAAGCAGACCGGGATGATTGAAGGTGTGCCGGAGATCATCACCAGGGGGCTCGCCATGGAGCAGGGCGACGACAGCCCGCTGCGTGACGCCGCCAGGCTCATCGCCGAGCTGCTGGAATCGGCCAGCGTCGAGGAGCGGACCGACTACGGCATGATGAAAGACAAACTGGGCGTCGAACTGCGGCGCTTTATCCGAAAGCGCTTCGGGCAGCGGCCGCTGGTGCTGCCCGTGATCATGGAGATTTGAGTCGGTGGCTGCTTCCTCAACCCTCTCGCGCCGGGTGAGCGAAATCGTCGGCGTGCTGCTGTTCGGGCTCACGCTGATGTGGCTGGTCGCGCTGGCGACCTACGTCGCGACCGATCGGGCGTGGTTCTTCAACCCGAACCCGATCGGGCCGGCGGCCAACCTCATCGGCACCGCGGGTGCGTTCGTCGCCGAACTGTCGTACCAGGTGGTCGGGTACGCGGCCTACCTGTTCCCCATGCTCGCGGCCGCCATCGGTTGGCATCGGTTCTGGTGCCGCAAGATCGATTCGATCCTGACCAAGCTCGTTGGCGTCGCTCTCCTCTTCTGCTCGTCGAGTGCGTTTCTCAGCCTCGCGCTGTCGTCGGCTCGCACGACCGGACAGTCGTTCGAGCCGGGGGGATGGCTGGGCGATCAACTCGGATGGGCCCTGGCCGCCTCGTTCAACCGCACGGGCTCGTCGATTATCCTGCTGACGCTGTTCTTCTTCGGGATCATCCTGTCGACCCACTTCTCGTTCGGCCGCATGTTTTCGGCCATCTCGGCCGCGGCGCGAGGCTGGGCGGAGCGCCGGGTGGACGCCTACCAGACGTGGCGCGTGGAGCGTAAGCGAGACCGCCAGCGACGCGACATCGTGGCTAAGCACGCGAAGCAGCGAGCTGACAAGGCGCCGCTTCCGGAAGCTGCGAGGGCCGCTACGCCGCCTGTCGCGTCCCCGTCAAACGGCAGCAAATCCGCGCCGGCCGCCACGGCGACCCAGCCGCGGTCCGCGAGGCTGCCCGAGCCCCAACCGCCCGCACCGGCGCAGAGCGGCGGCGCGTGGCCTGGCAATCGGAAGGCCCCCGCCATCCAGGTGGTCCCGCCGACGGCATTGCCTGCTGCCCAGGTCGCCGAGACCGGTCGCACGCCTGCCGAGAAGAAACGGGGCGGAGCCTCCCTGCCGCCCGTGACACTGCTGGACGCGCCGCGAACCGAACGGAAGATCGACGAACGCGAACTGATGGAGTCGGCCCACCTGCTGCAGGAGAAGTGCGCCGAGTTTGCGGTGGCCGGGTCCGTGGTGCAGATTCACCCGGGTCCGGTGGTCACGACCTTCGAGTTCAAGACCGAGGCGGGCGTGAAATACAGCAAGGTGACAGGCCTGGCCGACGACCTGTCGCTCGCCATGCGTGCCGAGTCGGTGCTCATCGAACGCATCCCCGGCAAATCGACCGTCGGCATCCAGATTCCGAACCAGAATCGCGAGCCGATTTCGCTGCGCGAATTACTGGAAGCCGATGCTTACCGGCGGTCTGGATCAAAGCTGACGATGGCGCTGGGCAAGACAATTCGCGGCGAGCCGTTCATGTGGGACCTCGCCACGATGCCCCACCTGCTGATCGCGGGAGCCACAGGCACCGGCAAGTCGGTCGCGATCAACTCGATGCTCACGAGCATCCTGTTCCGGGCCACGCCTGATGACGTGCGGCTGATCCTGATCGATCCGAAGCGGCTCGAGCTCGGCATGTACGAACAAATCCCGCACCTGCTGACCCCGGTCGTCGTGGATCCCAAACAGGCGGCCAACGCGTTGCACTGGGCCGTACGAGAGATGGAAGAACGCTACAAGACACTGGCGGCCGAAGGGGTGCGCAACATTGATCAGTTCAATCGCAACGTGCGTTACCAGGCCGAAGGCAAGCTCACACCGCGCGAAGGCGCCGCCATCCCGAAGCCGCTGCCCTACATCGTCATCGTCATCGACGAACTGGCGGACCTGATGATGGTGGCCGGCAACGAGGTCGAACTGTCGATCTGCCGGCTGGCGCAGATGGCACGCGCGGTGGGTATCCACCTGCTGCTGGCCACGCAGCGCCCCTCGGTCGATGTGATTACCGGCGTCATCAAGGCCAACCTGCCGGCGCGCATCTCGTTCCGGGTGTCGTCAAAAGTCGATTCCCGGACGATTCTCGACGCCAACGGAGCGGAACAGCTCCTGGGCAAGGGCGACATGCTGTTTCTCCCGCCGGCTTCGTCTCGTCTCATCCGTCTCCACGGCCCGTACATCTCGGAACAGGAGTCGGCGAGGCTGGCGGCGTTTCTCAGACGGCAAGGGCAACCGGTGTACGACGAGACGATCACGGCCGAGGATAAACCGCAGGAGTCCATCGAATTCGAGAAAGACGATCTCTACGACGAGGCGGCGCGCATCGTCGTAGGCAGCGGACAGGCGTCGATTTCCTACCTGCAGCGGCGTCTGCGCATCGGGTTCAGTCGGGCCGGGCGGCTGGTCGACATGATGGAAGCCGAGGGGATCGTCTCGGCGGCCGCCGGCGGCAAACCTCGCGAAGTCCTCGTCGACAAGGGGTACTTCGATGACGTGGATCAGCATCCCCGTTAGCACCGTGACGACCCGTTTATTCTCGATCGCGCGAGCACGACACGTGGTACTGGTGGTGGTGTGCCTGCTGGCGATGGAATCTGCTGGCACAACGGTTTCGGCGCAGACGCCGTCCGCGCGGGACCTCTACCAGGCTGCGCAGGCGAGCGATCGCGAAGCCCGGGTCGCCCTGGCCCAGTCGTCCGATCGGCCCGACGCGACGCTCAGCCTGGTGCGTGTTGCCATGCGGGCCTACAAGACCGTCGTGCTGCGCCACCCGACCAGCGGCTACTGCGACGATGCACTCTGGTACGGCGCGCAGTTGGGGGCAGACGCGTTCGCGCGATTTGGACAGGAACGCGATCGGAAGTCGACCGTCGCGCTGCTGAAGCTGCTACAGTCCGAATACCCCGCTAGTCCGTTCATCCCTCGCGTCGAGGAGAAGCTCGACCACCTCGTGGCGCCAGAAGGGGCGACCACGGCCCCGGCCCGATCGGCTGCGGCGGCGGGGTCGCCACCTGCCACGCCCGCCACCAACAGCCGCGGCGGATATTCCATCGCGCGCCAGCTCGGTCTGCGCGTCGGCCGTGTTGTGATTGATCCCGGGCATGGCGGATCGGATCCGGGTGCGCTCGGCGCGGACATCTCGGAAGCGGCGATCACGCTCGATATCGCCCTCAAGCTGGAGGCCCTGCTCGCGCAGGCCACCGGAGTCGACGTGGTGCTGACGCGCCGGTCGGATGTCTATGTCGGGCTGCAGGAACGCACGGCGATCGCCAATCGCGACGGTGCGGACCTGTTCGTATCCATCCATGTCAACGCGAATCGCGATCGATCAATCCAGGGGATCGAGACCTTCCTGCTGAATTTTGCGTCGACGCCTGGCGCCGCCGCCGTGGCCGCCCGCGAGAACGCCGGGTCGACCACCACGATGAGCCGCCTGGATACGATGGTGAAGCAGATTGCGCTCACCAACAAGCTCGACGAATCGCGGGATCTGGCGGCGCAGTTGCAGGCGGCCCTAGTCAAGCGACTGCGTGGCACCGACAAGGGGCTGAGGAATCTCGGCGTCAAGCAGGTGCCGTTTGTCGTGCTCATTGGAGCCTCGATGCCGAGCGTGCTGGTCGAAGTGGCCTTTCTGACCAACCGCCACGAGGGCCAGTTGCTCGCAACCAAAGCCTATCGTCAGCGTATTGCCGAATCGCTGTCAGATGGGGTGACCCGGTACCTGCGGTCGTTGAAGAAGGGCGACGGCGTCGCTGGCCTCCCGTCCGAGAAGTCCGCTGCCAAGCTGCGCTAATCGACCAGTAGAATAGATCCCGACCTCATGATCCAACTGCAGCCCATCACGCCGACCATTGTGCAGATTGTTCCGCCACTCACGCAGGGAGTTGGCGTCCTCGATGTGCTGGTGGGTTCGCTCGGGCTGACGGGCGTGATTGCCCTGGGATCGGTCGTGCTGGGCGCGGCACTCGGCGCGCTCATCATTGGCTACAAGAAATGGCGCGCGAACAAATCCGACGCCGATGGCAGCTCGGATCTGACGCGACTTGATCTCAGCTCGCGTCCCCGCTGAGATCCGCGGCCCATTCCTCTGCCGTGAATGCCAGTTCGGCCAGCGTCCGCACCGTGACGCCCGTCGGCCCTTTGGGCTGATGCGGCTGCGCCTCCTCTGCCCACGCCGTGCTGCCAATATCGAGGTGTGCCCACGGCAGGCCGCCCGTAAACTCCTTGAGGAACACCGCGGCGGTAATCGCTCCGGCCGGGCGGCCACCCACGTTGGTGATGTCGGCGATGTCGCTGCGCAGTTGCTCGCGATAGTCCTCGAAGATCGGCATCAGCCAGGTGCGGTCGCCGGCGCGGGCGGCCGTGCGCTGGACCAGCCCCGTCCACCAGTCGGGTGACCCGAACAACCCGGTGGTCGACCGGCCGAGCGCCACGCCAATCGCACCGGTGAGCGTGGCCACGTCAATCAGGTGCGTGGCGCCGAGTTGTCGCGCGTACCACAACGCGTCCCCGAGGATTAGTCGGCCTTCCGCATCGGTATCGAGCACCTCGACGGTCTTGCCCTCGGCGCTGCGCAACACGTCGCCAGGCTTGAGCGCCCTGCCGCCCGGCATGTTCTCCACGAGCGGAACGATGCCTGTCACACGAACATTCGGCTTCAGCGTGGCAATGGCCTTCATCGCCGCCACGACCGCCGCGCCTCCGGACATGTCGCCCTTCATCTTGTGCATGCCCTCGGCCGACTTCAGCGAGATACCGCCTGCATCAAACGTCACGCCCTTGCCCACCAGGCCGAGCAGGACGCCCGGCCGTGGATGCTCGGGCTCATAGCGCATCACGACCATCCGCGGCCGTTCGGCGCTCCCCCGCGCGACGCCGAGCATCAGGCCCATGCTGAGCGCCGCCAATTGGGCCTCTTCGAGCACCTCGATGCCGAGCCCGCACTCCTGAGCCACGGCGACCGCAGCATCGGCAAATGTCGCAGGTGTGACCGCGTTGCCGGGTTCGTTCACCAACGCCCGCGCCAGATTGCTGCACGCGCCGAGCACTGATCCGCGGCGGGCAACCGCCCGTACGTCCTCGGCGGAGTCGTGTGGCGTGCCCTCAGGCATGACGATGACGCCCTGGAGCGATAGAGGCTTCGATTCGGGGTCGGTCTTGTAGCTGCCGGTGTGATACGCGGCCAGCGTCAGCCCTTCGGCAACCGCCTGAACTTCATCGACCGCGCCGCTTCCACCCGAGAGCAGGATCGCCAGGGTCCGCTGCTTCCGATCGCGGGCAGCGAGGGCGGCGGCCGTGGCGGCGCGACGCGAACGATCGGTGGTGTAAGACGAGCGGGATCCAAGGCCCACGAGCATGATGCGCCGGGGCCGCCATGCGTCATCATCGACGGGCGTGAGAAACAGCGTGCCCGGCTTGGCGGTGAATTCCCTGGAGACGATCGCCTCAGACACGCGCCGGGAGGCCACCGGACCGAGCCCGACCATCGGCGCAGCGGCGTCCCCTTCAAACACTGGGACCACCAGCGTGTCCACATCAAGCGAGGACGCCGACGTCGACACAACCTCAATGGGAAGCGACAAATCGTCGAAGTGCATTCCCTGATTATGCACGACGCCGTGAGTCTTAGGTTGGCCTCGGCGATCCGCGCCGACCGAAACGGCTGAGGAGCACGCCCCCGAGCCCCATGGTCCAGGCCACGTACTCGACGACAAAACCGACGAGCAGCACACCGCCCACGACCACACGTAGCGGCATGCCCGCCAGTCCCACGAATCTCGCGACCAGGGTTAGCGCCCAGATGATCGCCAGCCCGACGACAAGCGGCACGATCAGATTCCGAATCTCCCCGCTCCCCCTGCGGCTGATCTTCTGACCAATGGCGCACCCGACGCCGGTAAACCCAAGCAACAGCGCCGCCAGCGCCGTCACCAGCACGAACGGCACCAGCAGCAGGAGCGGGATGCCGATAATCGACACAGCCAGCACTAGCACGGTCAACACCAGCAGCGGCACGAACAGCACTTGGGCAACGAGTCCCGTAAGCGCGGCCCGCCACGGCTCGGCCGCCACCCTCTCGGACACCCGCTGCACGGGTACGGGGAACACGGCAACAATCAGCGCGGCCAGCAATCCAATGACACCGATTCGCACCAGCGTTCCGACCAACTCCACCGACGCCCCAAACGGCGTCGTCCACCACGTCCAATCCCGCCACGGACTGAAGTGCACATAGGGGCGAACCGATGGAATCGTGATCTTCACCTCGTTGATCTGGCCGGACACCCTGGCGTCGGCAGACCGTTCGATGCCGCCGCCGACACTGGTCACGTCGCCGCGCACATCAGCCTTCGGACCGAGGTACACGCCGCCGCCGACGGCGACCACTTCCCCATTCACCTTGCCATCGATGTAGATGGACCCGAGGATGGCGACGACGTCGTTGCCAACCTCCTCGTTCTCCCTGACTCGAATGTCGCCTCCGACTCGCACGCGAGCGCCGCCATACCTGTGGCGATCACGGTTGGCCGACTCGTCATCAGACGAGCGGGAGTCCGATGGGGCTGCAACCTCTGGAGGCTCCGACGTCTTCGGCGCGCCCTTCGCCTGAGGCGCGGGCTCAGCGGGACTGGTCGGCTTTGGACTCTCAAACAGCTGACGCCTCACCGTGGCATCAAGAAACGACAACTGGACGATGAGCTCAGAATCGACACCGACGCGCTGCTTCAGTTCCGAGCCTGTCACGGGACTTCCATCCAGCAGGACCGATCCATCGGAGAGTTCGATGCTGCCGACGTTTTTCAGCGGCGACTTCGGGACAAGGACAAAGCCCTGGCGCAGCAGGAGGACCTGGAACCGTTGCTCGACACGATGCTTCAATTGCTGCAGGTCGGGGCGCACGCCAGGCGGGGTGTCGCCGCCCGACTGCGCCGCGAGACCTCCGGCCATGCCGACGGCCATCACTGCCAGCACAAGCAGCGCCGCGCGGAGTGGGCGGCCGAACAGAGCACGACGAGCATTCGTACGCATCGGTCAATTCTCCTGCGATGCCAGCAGATGCTGCAACGCGGCACACGCGCATGCAGCAACGGCCAGATTCGCGCACACCAACATCGCGGGGCCTGGTGTGATGAGCAGCCGGCCTATCACAACCGCCGCGTGAGCCGCACTTCCCCACATCGTGAGGGCGGTCTCAATCCAGACCACGCTTCCCGTCACAACCTGATCGAGTCCCCAGACGAAGGTCTGGGCGCTGGCGACCGCCGCGAAGAGCATGGATCGCGGCGACCAGGTCCCAAGCACCACGCCGAGCGTCACCATGGAGGCCGCCACGGCAGTCCGCACGCCCCACAACGTCCACCAATCCGCCAGCGGCGGCGTGCGCAACGCCACCTGCGCCATCACGTTGGCGGCAAACCGTCGCGACGGCTGCCGTTTCGGCAGCGCCAGAGCGACAGACGCGAACGCCCGGTCGGCCTCCTCGGACCTCCCGGCCCGTTCCGCCGCCAGCCAGTCGCCGACGATGTCCCGATGGTCAGTTGGCATCGGTCCCTACAACCGGTTTCATAACCCGTTCTCGCGGCCCGAACAAGCCGCCGTACGCAGGTTACGAAACCGTCCCCAGTAATTCCTACGAGGCGGACCCCCTGGAAGGTTGCACCGGACCCGATTCCCGGGCCGATTCGGGTGCCCAGCCAGCCTTTGTCATCAGCCTGGCCAGCTCCTGCCTGGCCCGGTGGAGGTGACTCTTGACCGTGCCCAGCGGCAGATCCAGCGTCTCGGCAATCTCCTCGTACGCCTGGTCTTCCTGGTAGCGGAGCACGATGAGCCGACGGTATTCCGGACGAAGCTGCGCCAGTGCCCGATCGAGATCCCGAGCCAGATCGGCGCCTTCCGCATGGTCAAACGGCGTCGGTTCCCGCTCGTCAACCAGCAGGTCGCGCAGATCACGGCCCGGCGTATCGACGTCGAACGACACGGTCGGCAGCTTCAGCCTGCGCAGATGATCAATGGCGGTGTTGTGCGCAATCCGGAAAATCCAACTCGAGAACTTGTAGGCGGGATCGAAACTCTTGAGTGCACCGCACGCCTTGACGAAGGCATCCTGGGCCAGTTCTTCGGCCACGCCTGCGTCTCGGACCATCCGCGCGATCAAGTTGAAGACGGAGTGGCTGTAACGGTCCACCAACTCGCGGTAGGCGTCCTGCCGCCCGCGAAGCGCCCCCGCGACCAGATCCGCGTCGGTAGGCATCGCTGCCCCATTCTTCACACGCCGCTCAGTCCTTCGATTCATGAATTCGGCAGCGAATTCATTCCCTCAGGACTGAGTGCTGAGCGAGCATCTTCACGGGATCGCCCTGCAGGAATACGCGACCGCAATTGCGAGTCTAAGTGCCCCGATTCCGAAGTCCGCCGACGTATTCCGGGCGGGGCATCCCGCCTCGCCGCGTTGCTCCTTCCTCGAATATTCCCGATATTCTCGGTCGTCGCGCCTTGCGATCCGGGCGCCGCGCTCCGGACTACTGTTGCCGTACTTCGGAATCGGGGCACTAAGCCCTCAGAACGTCCCGGGCTCGCCGCTCACCAGGAGATGGGCCTCCGTCGCCGCGCGCACCTGGTCAACCGTCACGCCCTCGGCCACTTCATTCAGACGAAGGCCTTCCGGGGTGACCTCGATCACGGCCAACTCAGTCACGATCAGGTCGACGACACCCATGCCTGTCAGCGGCAGCGAACAGGCCTTGAGAATCTTGGGTTCGCCTTCGCGCGTCGTGTGTTCCATGGCGACGATGACGCGGCGCGCGCCGGCCACCAGGTCCATCGCGCCGCCCATGCCCTTCACCATCTTGCCAGGCACCATCCAATTGGCGAGGTTGCCTGCCTGATCAACCTGCAACGCTCCCAGCACGGTCAGATCGATGTGCCCACCGCGAACCATGGCAAACGAATCGGCACTGCTGAAGTAGCTGGCGCCGGCAAGCTCGGTGACCGTCTCCTTGCCCGCGTTAATCAGATCGGCATCGACCTCAGCGTCGGTTGGATAAGGCCCCACGCCCAGCATGCCGTTTTCGGAGTGCAGCGTGATCTGCACATCCGAAGGCACAAAGTTGGCGACCAGCGTCGGCATGCCAATCCCCAGGTTGACGTAGTCACCATCACGAAGTTCCCTCGCGACACGTCGCACGATTCGTTCCCGCTTGTCCACGTCAGTGCTCCTCCGCGTTGCTCGCCGGTCTACGCCTTGCGGGTCGTCCTGCGTTCGATGCGTTTCTGATAGCCCGATCCCTGGAACAGGTGCCGGACGAAAATGCCCGGCGTGTGGACGCCATCGGCGTCGATGCCACCGGGCTCGACCAGGTGCTCCACTTCGGCAATCGTCACCCTGGCGGCCGTGGCCATCATCGGACTGAAGCTGCGCGCCGTCTTCCGGTACACCAGGTTGCCGGCATGATCCCCTTTGTAGGCCTTGATCAGCGCGAAATCGGCCTTGAGCGGCATCTCGAGCACGTAGGGCACGCCGTCGATGATGCGAGTCTCCTTGCCATCCGCCACGATCGTGCCGTAACCAGCCGGCGTGAAGAACCCCCCGATTCCCGCCCCGCCCGCGCGAATCCGCTCGGCGAATGTCCCCTGAGGCACCAGCTCAACGTCGAGTTCGCGGCTCAGATACTGGCGCTCGAATTCCTGGTTCTCGCCGACGTAGGTGGCGACAATGCGGGCGATCTGCCGCGATTCGAGCAGGACGCCCAATCCGAACCCGTCGACCCCGGCGTTGTTGCTGATGATCGTCAGGTTGCGCGTGCCACGCTTACGGAGCGCGCCGATCAGATTCTCGGGAATCCCGCACAGGCCGAATCCCCCGACCATGACCGTGGCGCCATCGGGAATGAGTGCGACCGCCTCGTCGGCGCCGCTGATGACTTTACGCATAGGCGGGATTATAGCGCGGACTATTCACGGCGGTCGAAACAGTGCGACCAAACGGTGCGACGGTCAAGGGTGATGTCAGGAGCGCGACGGCATTTGATCACGCCAGATGGCTGCGGCATCGAAGAGTTCCTCGATGGCCACTCCATCGCCGAGTCGCCCGCGCAGCGCGGTAAGGGCGGCGAGCAACGCATCGATGGCGGCGCCGACATTGTCGGCGTTATCGGCGAACACGTCTTTCCAGGCCTCGGGTGGGCACGCGGCCAGTCTCGTCATGTCGGCCAGGCCCTTGCCCGTCAACGCCAGCCCGTCGGCGCCAATGCCCGCCCCGACCGTCCTCATCAGGGCACTCGCCACCAGTTGCGGAAGGTGATTGAGGTACGCCGCCAGCTGATCGTGTTTCTCGGGCGTCATCTCGATGGGTATGCCCCCAACGCCACGAACAAACTGCGAGAGGCGAGCCACCGACAGTGACGCCCCGTCTGGCGGCGTGAGCACCCAGGGCCGATCGGCAAACAGATCGGCCCGTGCCGACTCGATGCCCCGGCGTGGCGCACCGGCAAGCGGATCACCACCGATGAATCTCAGCCGCGCGGGAAGCGACCGGGCCGCTTCGACAATGGTCCGTTTGGACGCCCCCACATCGGTGACGATGCACTCGCGGTTCAGGTATTCCGGGAGGTCGGCGAGCAGCTTCAGGTTTGCGGCCACTGGGGCGGCGAGCACCACCAGGTCGGCATCGGCAGCCACGACCAGGTCGTCCGCGCCGACGTCAACCGCGTGCAAGTGGACCGCACGCTCCAGCACATCGTTGGTGTCGACGCCAATGACCAGCGCCTTCGGCCAGGCCTGCCTCGCCGCCAGCGCGAGCGATCCGCCGATCAACCCAAGACCGACAATAGCGATCCGCTCGAACAGGGGCTCCGCCTCAGGCAGCCGGCCCGCCTCACGCAACGACAGGCGTCGTCCGCCATCCGTCATTCCCGTCACCAACCGCGTCGCGCCACTGGCTCAACGCAGATCGATCGACCGATGGCCGGCGCGATGATCCGCAATTCGGCCATCAGCCGGTCGAACTGCGATGGGAACAGCGACTGCGCGCCGTCGCTCAACGCGCGGTCGGGATCGACGTGCACCTCGATGATCAGTCCATCGGCGCCGGCCGCCACAGCCGCTCGCGCCATCGGAGCCACCTTGTCGCGGCGTCCCGTGCCGTGACTGGGATCGACGAGGATCGGCAGATGACTCAATTTCTTGACGATGGGAATCGCCGAAATGTCGAGCGTGTTGCGGGTATAGGTTTCAAAGGTCCGAATCCCGCGCTCGCAGAGCATCACATCCATGTTGCCGCCGCCCAGCAGGTACTCAGCCGACAGCAGCCATTCTTCAATGGTCGCGGAGATCCCGCGTTTGAGCAGCACGGGCTTGCGCGTCTTCCCCAGCTCGCGCAGCAGCGAGAAGTTCTGCATATTGCGCGCACCGACCTGGAAAATGTCCGCGTAGCGGTCGACAATGTCGATCTGGCTCGTGTCCATCACTTCGGACACGAGCTTCATGTTCTGGGCTCGCGCCGCGTCGCGTAACATCCGCAGACCGTCCTCACCAAGCCCCTGAAAGCTGTAGGGCGAGCTTCTCGGCTTGAAGGCACCACCCCGCAGCACCTTGGCGCCGGCCCGTCTGACGGCGGCTGCGCTCGCATGGACCTGCTCCTCGGTTTCGGCTGAACACGGTCCGGCCATCACGATGACTTCGTCGCCGCCGATGCGCACATCATCGAGGATGATGACCGTCCCCTGCGGACGGAACGCGCGGCTCGCCAGCTTGTAGGGCTCGGAGATCTGGACGACCTCCTGCACGCCGTCGAACGTCTGGACCAGCTGCGGGTCGCCGCGTGGGCTCTCGCCCACCACACCGAGCAGAGTCCGGTTCGCGCCAATGGAACGATGCACCGCAAAGCCCATCTGCTCCAGGTGCGCGACGACCCGGTCCACCTGTGCAGGAGCCGCGCCTTCTTCCATTACAACAACCACAGTTGGCCACCCTCCGTGTGCATCAAGCCTATATCCGTCACTCTCACGCCGCAACGCGCGTCAGGCACGCGTCAGGCGGGATCACCCTTGAGCTGCCGCACGTACTGTTCCACGCGCGCAACCAGGTCGGGGGACGCGCCGTGCTGTTCGATCACCTTGACGAGGGCGCTCCCGACAACCGCTGCGTCTGCCCATTTGCAGACCTCCGCAACGTGTGCGGCTGTCGAGACGCCGAAGCCGACCGCCACCGGCATGGTTGTCGCTTCGCGAATGCGTGTCACCAAATCCTGGATGCCGAGTGCGAGGACGTCGCGAGCCCCCGTCACCCCCAGACGCGAAATCGCATACACGAATCCGCTGCCGAGTTCACCTGCCCGTCGCATGCGCTCCGGGCTCGTCGTCGGGCTGAGCAGGAAGATCATGTCCAGGCCGACGCCGCGCAGGCAACCTCGAAGCCCCTCGGCTTCTTCCAGCGGCAAGTCCAGAGCAAGGACACCGTCAACCTCCGCCGCGGCCGCACGCGTCGCGAAGCGGTCGAATCCCATTCGATAGAGTGGGTTGGCGTACGAGAACAGGACGATCGGCGCTCGAACGACGGGGCGAATCTGCGCGACCATGTCCAGCACGCCGTCGAGGGTGGCGCCGGCTGCCAAGGCACGTTCACTCGCGCGCTGGATGACCGGACCATCGGCCATAGGGTCAGAAAACGGCACACCGACTTCGAGGACGTCGGCTCCGGCCCGATCGAGTGCCTCGAGAATCTCGCCGCTTCTGGCGAGATCCGGATCGCCGGCCGTGATGTAAGTGACCAGTCCCGGGCGACCCTGTTGACGAAGGCGATCAAACGTGCGCGCGATTCGTGACATCGTCGTCAGTCTCCGACCACGCCGAGTTCGGCGGCAACCGTCTGAACATCCTTGTCGCCACGCCCGGAGAGATTGACGAGGATCGTCCGACCCGGGCCAATCTGCCTGGCGAGAACTGACGCATGCGCGACGGCGTGTGCCGATTCGAGCGCCGGGAGAATGCCCTCGAGGCGAGCCAGGGTCCGGAACGCCTCGAGCGCCTCGGCATCAGACACATGGGTGTATTCGGCACGTCCAACCGCATGCAGCCACGCGTGCTCGGGACCGATAGCCGCGTAGTCGAGACCAGCGGAAATCGAATGGGTGCCCTGGATATTGCCGTGCGGGTCCTGGAGCACCAGCGTGTGGGTACCCTGGAAGATGCCCGGTGCACCGCCGGCCAGCCGCGCGGCATGTTCGCCTGGCGCAATGGCGCGTCCACCGGCTTCGACGCCAATCAGTCGAACCGACGCATCGTCGATGAACGCGTCGAAGATGCCGAGCGCATTGCTGCCGCCTCCCACGCAGGCGACGATGACGTCGGGAAGACCACCAACCAGCGCCTCACACTGTTGTCTGGCCTCGCGACCGATGACGGACTGGAATTCACGAACCATCAGCGGGTATGGATGAGGTCCAAGGACCGATCCGAGCAGGTAGTGTGTGGTATCGACGTTGGTGACCCAGTCGCGCATCGCCTCGTTGATCGCGTCCTTGAGCGTTTTGCTCCCCGCCTCGACGCGGGTGACGCGCGCGCCCAGCAACCGCATCCGCACGACGTTGAGTGCCTGCCGCCGCATGTCTTCGGCGCCCATGTAGACTTCGCAGTCCAGACCGAGCAACGCGCACGCGGTCGCGGCGGCAACGCCGTGCTGTCCAGCGCCAGTCTCGGCGACGACCCGGCGCTTCCCCATCCTGACGGCGAGCAGCGCCTGCCCGATGGCGTTGTTGATCTTGTGCGCGCCGGTGTGGGTCAGATCTTCGCGCTTCAGCAGGATCCGCGCGCCCCCACATTCCGCGGCAAGACGGCGGGCGTCGAAGAGCGGCGTTGGCCGTCCGGCGTACGTCGTCAGCAGCCGGCGCAATTCGTCTCGGAACGATTGGTCGGCGCGGGCCGCCAGGTACGACTCCCGCAATTCAGTGATCGGTGCCATCAACGTCTCTGGCACGAAGCGGCCACCGAAATCGCCGAAGTACCCGCGGGCATCCGGATCGCGAAGGCCGAAACGCGGCTCGACCGCGGACTCGAAGACGCTCATCGTGTTCTCCCACCAGCCGCGCGCGCGACGGCCGCGAAGAAGGCCCTGAGGCGGTCGGCGTCCTTCACGCCAGGTTGACGCTCGACGCCCGACGACACATCGACCGCGTACGGTGCGACGATGTCGATGGCTCGCTCCACGTTGTCAGGCCGAAGACCACCCGCCAGGACGACACGCCGCTTGTTCGCTGCCGCAGCAGCGCGCGTCCAGTCAATCGACTGCCCCGTTCCTCCGCGGCGTTCCGGGTCGAATACGTCCAGCAGCGGCATGACCGTGCTGGGCCATGCCGTCAGCGACGCGGCGTCAAACGCCGCGTCCACGCCGACGGCCTTGATGGTCTGGCAGGGCATCGTCGTCCACTCCTCGGCCGGCTCGTCGCCGTGCAGTTGCACCGCCCCAAGTCCCACTTCCTCGACCACGCGCCGGATCTGGTCGGGCGGCTGATTGACAAACACGCCAACGGCTGTCACAAACCGCGGAAGGGTGGCGACAATCACGCCGGCTCGCTCGGGCGTGATGTACCGTTTGCTTGCCGGCCAGAACACGAACCCAACCGCGTCCGCGCCCAGATCGACTGCGAGTTGAGCGTCGTCGATGCTGGTCAGGCCGCAGATCTTGATTCGGGTACGGCTCACCGTCTCTCCCTTCCAGTAGCGCTCGCTGCGTCCTCGCCACGCTCCTGCGTGACCCCGACGCAGGCCGGGCTGGAGCCCGGCGTTCCCAGGCATTCACCTGTTTACACCCCAACCCCGAATTCCGCTCGCCGCGCCTTAACCCTCAAGCAGACTCCCTGATAGGGGTAGGGAGAGACGATTGTGTTCGTCCCCCCCTCCCTCCGAACTGGACGGGCGGTTCTCCCGCATCCAGCTCTCCAGTTGGTGGTGTCACCTCGATGAGGGGTGACGCGCAGCAGCGTAGGCGTCGACC
>JAPKZQ010000043.1 GCA_026393675.1 Acidobacteriota bacterium
GTCGCCCGCATCGCGCGCGGGCCACGCGGCCTACCAGCGGCTGGAGCACGCGATGGACGCCTATCTGACGGAGGTGCACCTTGCTGCGTAGAAAACTTGACTCAAAAACTCAGATCCGAATCAATCAAGACTTCTAGGCCGTCGAGCCCTGTCCGCCGGGGCTGAACGTCCGCAGCAGTTCCCGCATCCAGAGCGCCTGAAACATCGTGAGGCGGTTCGCCATCAACTCAGAGACCCGGCCGAGCACGACACGTTCGATCTCAGGATCGCCCGCGAACACCTGCAGCAGCTCCGGCCGTGCGAAGGCGATCACCTCCGAGGCCCGAGCCGCCCTCGCCGACAATGTGAAGCGGAACGGCTTGACCAGGGCGGACCAGCCGACGGTCTTGCCGGGCCCTGCAGCCTCGACGGTGATGTCCTTGACGACGCCACCGAAACTGATGGGACAGCACAGATCAACCAGTCCGCTCGTGACGACGCTGGCATACTGCGCGCTGTCTCCGAGCAGGAACAGGTACTCGCCGCTGCGCAGCGTCAAAACCCTGCCAATCGCGGCCAGGCGTTGGACCCTGCCGGCGCTCAGTCCATTGAACAGTTCGGCCGCCCTGATCTGGTCATGCATGAGCATATGTTCTTGGTGGACTGGCGATGAACCTGATGGCCCACAGCCGCGCGCGGAGCCATCTGAGATCAGTGCATGTGAACAGGTGTGGTCGGATGCCGATAGAGATTGTCGAGCGACGGGTGATGGACGAATTGAGCCACCAGGGTCTGTTCCAGCCGGACGTGGTGCTCGAGTCGATTGACCAGCGCGTCATCAAACACGACCATCGTCGGCGGCTGGATGGCGTGCGGCGGCGCAAAGAATCCGGGCAAGGCGACCATCATCGCCGCGGCCTGCTGGACTGCCTCGGCCTGGCGCGCTTTCGCCTGCAGTGCGCGTTTCTGCTCGGTGTCCTGATAGCCCATGGCGAGCATCAGGACCATTCCGCCGAAAAGGAATCCCATAGCGAGCACGAGAACGATTGTGGTGGACATGCCCCGTTCTCCTTCGCGGAAACCCCAAGCAAGTCTCGTGCCTGTCGGCGTATGCAGGGATTTGCGGCCGGGCGGGGAAACACGGCGCCGCAGAACTGACAGATCCGACAGGGTGGGCAGGACTGGACGTGACAGAACTGTCAGGGTTCCCGATTCGCGTGGCGGTCGGCAGGGCCGCCCGGAACAGGTGTGCTACCCCGGTGCCGCTCAAGAAGTCTGTAGAAGGTCCGTTCGGACATCCGCAGCGCGTGCGCCGCCTTCGCACGGTTTCCTGCCATCTTTTCCAGTACCCACTGGATGTGCCGGCGCTGGACCTCTCGAAGCGAGGGAATCTCGTCGCCGCTCACCTGTGGCGTCTGGTCATCTCCGGTCGGCCGAATCCCGACGGGAAGGTCTTCGACGCGGATGACGTCGCCATCGCAGAGCACGACGCTCTGCTCAATGACATGGATGAGCTCCCGCACGTTGCCCGGCCACGTGTGCCTCTGCAGGATCTCCATGGCAGCCTCGTCCACGCGTTTCGAACATGAGAACCGCCGGTTGAACCGTCCGATAAAGTGCTCGACCAGATCAGGAACATCCTCTGGCCGCGCGCGCAACGGCGGAATCGTCACGGTAAACGTCGCCAGCCTGTAGTAGAGATCCTCCCGGAAGTGACCGCGCGCCGTCGCCTGGGTGAGGTCACGATTGGTCGCGGCTACGACACGCACGTCGACGAGGGTCTCGCGGCTGCTGCCGAGCCGGCGGAACCGGCCGGTCTCGAGCACGCGCAGCAGCTTAGCCTGCGATTCGGGGCTGGTTTCGCCGACCTCGTCGAGGAAGATCGTTCCGCCGTTGGCGACCTCGAACAGCCCGTGCTTCAGGCGATGGGCCCCGGTGAAGGCGCCCTTCTCGTGTCCGAAGACCTCGCTCTGGAACAGTTCATCATGGAGCGCCGCGCAGTTGACCGCCACAAAGGGTGCGTCGCGCCGCCCGCTCTGCGTGTGGAGCAGCGTGGCCACCAGCTCCTTGCCCACGCCGGTTTCGCCCAGGATGAGCGTGATGGAGTCGGTCTTGGCGATTCGGGCGACCGTCTCGAGGAGTTTCTGGTTGGCGGCGCTCCCGCCGATGATGTCGACAGCCCTGTCGGGAGCCGCATAGCCGTCTTCGAGCACGCGCTGGCGTTTGAGCAGGCGCACGTGCTCGTGGGTCTTCTGGATTGCCATCTCCAGCTTGGCGATCGGGCACGGCTTCTCGAGGTAGTCGTGTGCCCCCATCTGGATCGCCTTGACCGCCGTGTCGATCGTCCCGTGGCCGGTGAGCACGACAATGCCGGCGGGGACGTTGCGTGCGCGAAGGTCCCTGAGCACCTCGAGGCCGTCGATGTCCGGGAGCCGCAGGTCGAGAAGGATGACATCCACGTCCGCGCTTGCGGCGGGGTCCATCGTGTCGCGGCCGGACGTGCGGGTGTCGACGCGGTAGCCCCGGCGGGCCAGCTCCCCCCCCATCGCGCGTCTGAAGGCGGCGTCGTCGTCGACCAGGAGCACACGAATATCGATAGTCGGGTGGGTCATTACGGTGCCTCGGCGATGGAGAAGGGAAACACGACTTCGATGCATGACCCGGCGCCAACGCGGCTCTCGACCAGGCGCACGTCGCCGTGGAAGCGCCGCATGAACGTGCGTGACAGGAACAGGCCGAGGCCCGTACCGCGCGGCTTCTTTGTCCGAAAGGGCTCGAACAGATGTCGTTGCACCTCGGGCGGGATTCCGCATCCGTTGTCGCGAATCTGCACGCGGACGTCGGTGTCGGTGACAAACCGCACGACGACCCTGCCGCCGGCATTCGCGCACGACTCAATCGCGTTGACGAGCAGATTGAGGACGACGTGCTGCACGACCTCGGTATTGGCCGAGACGATGGGGATCGATGCCTCCCCCTCGGCCACGATCTCGACGCCGGCCTCGCGCGCCGTCGGTCGGGCGAGCGCGATCACGTCGTCAACCACCTGCCGGAGATCGATGGGTTCGGTTTCGGGCGGAATGCCGCGGGCAAACCTCAGGAACTGCTCCGTCATCGTCCGGCACCTGAGGACCTGTTCGCGAATGACGTACGCGCTGTCGCGAATCGACTCGATGGTTTCGGGCGCCACGCCACCCTCGCCCGCGTCCTGGAGCTGGTCGATGATCGCCTCCGAGCAGGTGAGCGTCGTCGCCAGCGGCGTGTTCACTTCGTGCGACAGGCCCGACGCCAGGACGCCGAGCGAGGAGAGCCGCTCGATCTCGGCTAGGTGTTCTTCCTCGCGTACCCGCTCAGTGATGTCGCGCCACGCCTCGACCACCTGGCCGACCACGCCGCCATCGGTGTAGACGGGCGACGCGTACACCTCGAAGACGCGTTCTCCGCCTTCGTCGGACGCTGGCAGGCGGTAGGTGGTCTGTTCGAGACGACCGGTCGTGAGGCAGCGAGCCGTCGGGCAGTCGGGGTCTTCCTGGCATGGCAACGCGTGGCCCATGACGTGGCGGCACGATTGGCCACGCAGCATTTCAGGATGCGCGCCGATCCACTTGGCGATGGGACGATTGGCCGCGACGATCGTGAACTCCCGGTTGAGCACGATCAGACCGTCGTCGAGACTGTTAAGGACGCCCGCCATCTGCTGCTCGCGTTCGCTGATCTCGCGGATCAGTCGCGACGTGGCATCGGCCATCGCATTGAAGTCGGTCGCGAGCGCGGCAATGACATCATTTCCGGAGGTATCCGCCCGCTCGCCGAGCGCGCCGCCCGCGATCGCGCGTGCGGTCTGCCTGAATTTCGCCAGGCGCGAGAGTACGATCCTGCGGAGGTGCCATCCCGCTCCGCCCAGCATGAGGAACGTGACGACGGCTGTTGCGCCGCCCAGCCATCTCAGGTCCCAGCGGAACCGCGCCTGGACCTGGGCCAGCGACACGTCGAGCACGAGCATGCCCCTCAGCTTGACGGCCGGGTCGTGACATCGGTGGCACTCGGGTCCATTCTCGATCGGCCTCACCGATCGAAGCAGGTCAACGCCACCTTCTTTCAGCAGCACCCACCGCTGCCGGCTCGCCGCCGTCTCCGCGTGGCACACGAGACAGGTGGGAGAGGTCGGGGGCGTCTGGCTGCCGACCTCGGCTGGCCGGCTCGAGAACTTGACGACGCCGTTGTGATCGACCACCATCGCGCGGATGATTTCGGGTTCACGCCCGACAGCCTGCAGGGTGCCGGCCATCAGCGTCGTGTCCCGCTCGACCATCGAGTGGCGCAGGGCGGCCTCGATGAGTCGGTTTTCGAGATCGGCCGCGACTCGGCGCGCGTCGACGGCGTGATCGTACTGCACCCTGGACAGCAGGTACAACCCGCTGGCCAGCGGGACAATCACGAGCAGGCCGATCCCAATCGCGATTCGCGCGGAGAGCCGCTCCACTTCGGGAAGGCGCAGCCGTCTCATACCGGTCAGTAAAAGAGACAGTTCCGAATAACAGATGTGTTGGTGCCGAACCCTGTGCAGTCTAGCAGGTTTCTCCAGGCGGGCCGACCGGGTGGCTCCCCGCCACGTCGTTCGCCGCCGCATCGAGCCCTCGGGCATTCTCCTGTCCGTGCCCCTCTCGACCGACTCCTCCTGCGATAAACTTGGGTTTAGATGTCGTATCGCAACACGCTCGAAGCGCGGCTGGCACGCAAGGTCACGCGCGCCATCACGGAATACGACCTCATCGGCGATGGCGACCGTGTGATAGTCGGCTTGTCGGGAGGCAAAGACAGTTGGGCGCTCATGCAGATTCTGGACGTGCTGCGCCAGCGCGCCCCGATCGCCTTCAGCCTGGTCGCGGTGACAGTTGATTCCGGCTACGCCGACTTCCAGTACGACGCGATCAGCCGCGCCTGCGCGGAACGGGGCTGGGAGCACCACGTCGAGCACACCAACATTGGCGAGACCATTGACGACCTGCTCGATCCGGCCGATACGCCGTGTTCGCTGTGTGCGCGCTTTCGTCGGGGAGTGCTGTATCGACTGGCGGCGCGTTTCGGGGCCACCAAAATCGCACTCGGTCATCACAGTGACGATTTCATCGAAACGGTTCTGCTGAATCTGCTGTTTGCGGGCGCCTTGAAGGCTATGCCCGCTCGCCTCGTCTCCGACAAGGGACAACACGTGGTCGTGCGACCGCTGGTGCTGGTGAGCGAGGATGACGCACGCGCGTATGCCAAACAGTCCGGGCTGCCGATCGTCGGCTGCTGCTGCCCCTCGTGCGGGGACCTGGGACTTCAACGTCAGCGCGTGAAACGGCTCATCTTCGAACTCGAGCGCGAACACCCGGGCGTTAAATCGTCGATGCTTCGGGCGCTGTCGAACGTCGTCTCGAGCCATCTGCTCGACAAGCGACTGAATCCTCCCGCCAGCCTGGCCGCCACGGTCGCGTCTCTGGACGTCGCGTCGTGAGAGCCGTTAACCGAAAGGGAATCTGAGGGCCCGCCATGCCGATTGACATCGCCAAAGCCCACGCATACGGAAACGATTTTCTGTATGTGAAGGTCGCTGGATGGGACAGTCGCGACTGGGCCTCGACGGCCCGGGAAATGTGCCAGCGCCAGACCGGACTAGGCGCCGACGGCCTGATCCTCTATCAGGCTGGATCGCCGAGGCCTCGGATGCGACTGCTGAACGCCGATGGAAGTCCGGCAGAGATCTCCGGGAACGGCGTTCGTGGCCTCGCGGCCCTCTTGTCCTGGCAGGCTGTGCAAGAGGGTCTGGATGCGCCGAAGGAATGGGTGATTGACACCGATGCCGGGGCCAAACGCCTGACGTTGCTTTCGTACGACGGCACGCGCTTTACATTCCGGGCGGCCATGGGCGAACCGACGGACATCCAGCAGATGACGCTCGATGTCGGAGGGGAGCGCGTGGGCGTCGTGACGCTTCGCGTGGGAAATCCGCAGTGTGTGGTGCTCGAAGCGGTTCTGGATGACGAGCGGTACCGGCGTCTCGGTCCGCTGCTCGAGCGGCATCAGGCGTTCCCTCAGGGCACCAACGTCAGTTTTGCCAGGGTGGCCGGTCCCGATCGCGTCGACATCCTGATCTGGGAGCGGGGCGTGGGGCCGACGCTCGCCTCGGGAACCGGGGCGTGCGGGGCCGCCGTGGCCGCGATGACATACGGGGGCTGCACCAGGGAAGTCGACGTGGTCGCGCCTGGGGGCGTGCAGCGCGTGGCCTGGACCAGCGCAGGGATCGAGCTGACGGGTTGGGCCGCCGTTGTGTGGACAGGCCAATGGCTCGGGTAGGGAGGTCCGGGACGCGGCGTCGCAACACCACGGGTGCAGTTCCTTCGTACTGATTTGACTGCCGACATGGCAGAAGTTGACACGGCCAACGCTGCGCGCCGTCCACGACTGTTCACCGCGGGTAGTTCACACGGCCCGATTTCCACGTGTTGGCGCGCATCAGGCGGCGAGCGGCGCGTTGTGATCAGTTCTTGCACTGTATTGGCGGCGTGCAACACCTGACGAACCGTGACCGTCCCCGCGAGAAACTTGAACGGCTCGGTGCTCCGGCCCTCGGCGACAACGAACTGCTCGCGGTCATCCTGGGCTCAGGCACGAGCGACATGGACTCGCTGGCCATGGCCAACGCCATCCTCGAGACGGTTGGTGGAGTCCACGGACTTATCAAGGCCAGTCTCGACGACCTCTGCCGTGTGCAGGGCGTTGGCGCGGCGCGGGCAGCGCAGATGCTGGCATCGCTCGAGTTTGGCCGACGCACGCTGCTCAAGGCGCCACCTGTGAGGCCGCGTCTCGCAACGCCCAAAGACGTCGCCCTCCACCTCCTTCCCGAATTCGGTGCCCGCGCCGTCGAACAGTTTGGGATTGTGCTGGTCGACGCCAGGCACCAGTTGCTGCGCACCCGCATCCTGTCGGTCGGAACGGTCGACCGCAGCGTCGTCCATCCCCGGGAAGTGTTTCGCGAGGCGGTGTCGGCCCGCGCAACCGGCATCGTTCTGTTCCATAATCATCCATCGGGGGATCCCGAGCCGAGCCCGGACGACGTGGCACTCACCAGAAGGATGGTGGAGGCGGGCGAGTTGATGGGCATCGAGGTGATCGACCACTTGATTCTGACGGAGACCCGATATCTGAGCTTCAGGGATCTCGGACGTCTCAGGTAGTCGGACCAAGACACTAAACATGGGCAACCTGCTGTATCTCGATTGTTCGTCTGGCGTGTCGGGCGACATGCTCCTCGGCGCGCTCATCGACATGGGCCTGCCGGTCGAGCGCCTCCAGGCGGCGCTGGCGGGCATTCTTCCGGCGGGCTGTTCACTGCAGGCCTCGCGCGTGCAACGCTCAGGTATCTCGGCCACGCAGTTCACCGTGGTTGAGCCGGTCGGCGCGGGCCATGACGCTCATCACGCGCATCGCCACCTCTCGCAGATCGTGGCGCTCATCGAGGGGACGCCACTCCCGGTGTCCGTCAGGAACAAGGCCATCGAGCTGTTCCGACGTCTCGGCACGATCGAGGCCGACATCCACGGCATTCCTGTTGAACAGGTGCACTTTCACGAGGTGGGCGCGCTCGATTCGATTGTCGACATCGTGGGCGCTGTGTGGGCGATCGAGCAGTTGGACGTATCGCAGGTGGTGTCGTCGCCGTTGAACGTGGGCGCGGGCACGGTCGAAACGTCGCATGGACGCTTGCCCGTGCCGGCACCAGCGACGCTGCGCCTGCTGGAGGGGACGCCGGTGTATTCGAGCGGAACGCCCATGGAACTGGTGACCCCGACCGGGGCGCTGCTGGTGACAGGCCACGCCGCTTCGTTTGGCCCGATGCCGGCGATGACCGTCAGGCAGATGGGCTATGGCGCCGGAAGCCGCGAGATCAAGGGACACCCGAACGTACTCCGCGCGGTGATGGGGGAGACACAGGACACCGGGGCGCAGTCGACGGTTGCGGTCCTCGAGTGCAATATCGACGACATGAACCCGCAGGTGTTTGGGTACCTGCTTGATCGGCTCTACGGGTTGGGCGCACTCGAAGTCTTCTATACGCCCATCCAGATGAAGAAGAGCAGGCCAGGCACGCTGGTCACGGTGATCACGCCCGTCCACGTGCGCGATGCGGCACTCGACGTGCTGTTCCAGGAGACGACCACGATTGGCGTGCGCCATCAGGAAATGCTCCGCGAATGCCTCAACCGGGAGTGGATCACCGTGTCGACGAAGTTCGGCGCGGTTCGGGTCAAGGTCGCGAAACGGGGTGCGCGCGTCACCAACGCGGCGCCAGAGTTCGAGGATTGCGCGCGGCTGGCTGCTGAACAGAAGGTCCCCGCCAAGGACGTGCACGCCGCGGCGGTCAGCGCGTATCTGGAATTGGAAAAGCCCGGGACGCGGGTGAAGTAGTACCGATGGTCGACTCGCATTGTCACCTCGCCGACGAGGTCTTCATCGCGGATGTTGCCGACGTGGTGGCACGCGCGAAGGCGGCGGGCCTGCTCGAAGCGCTCTGCGTCCTGGACGCATCCGATCCGGCTGAATTCACCAGAGCGCACGGGGTGTGCGAACAGTGGAGCCGGATCCGGCTGGCCGCCGGTGTGCACCCGCATCGAGCGGGGGCGTTCGCCGGGGAGCCTGTGCGCGCGGCCGACCTGGTACGATCGCGGCTGGATCAGGAGCCGCTGGTCCGCGCGATCGGCGAAATCGGCCTCGACTATCACTACACGTACGCGCCGCGCGATGTTCAAATCGCCGTGTTCTCGGCGCAGGTGGCGCTGGCGCGGGAACGCGATCTACCCGTGATCATCCACACACGCGAAGCCGACAGCGACACGATTCGCGTCATCGAGGAGATCGGCCAGGGTTGCGTGCGCGGCGTGTTTCACTGCTTCTCGGGCGATCGGGACCTGGCCCTGAAGGCGATCGCCATGGGTTTCCATGTGTCGTTCTCCGGCATCGTGACGTTTCAGAAGGCGGATCGTGTGCGAGAGGCGGCAGAGGTGGTACCCCTGGATCGGCTGCTCGTCGAAACCGACAGTCCGTATCTCGCGCCGGTGCCACACCGGGGGAAACGAAACGAGCCGGCTTGGGTCGTTCGGGTCGCCGAGGCCGTCGCCGCGATTCATAAGGTGAGTCCGGGAGAGCTCTCGGAAGCGGTCACCCGGAACTACCGAGACCTCTTCCGCCCGTAGCCCCCGCGAACCGGCCGCGTGCGGGTTCCGCGCCCTGTCAGCGCGTTGACACTCATCGGTGATTGTGTTGTGATGAGCGGACGCGCCAAAATCGTGAAGAACACCGCTCTCGACCTCACCCACATCTTCGAACCCATCCGTGAAGACCTCGAGCGGGTCGACGCGGAATTCGGCCGGCACGTCCAGTCGCAGGTCGAATTGATCCCCCGCATCGGCAAGTACATCCAGTCGAGCGGCGGGAAACGGGTCCGACCCGCGGTGCTGTTGATGGCGGCGCGGCTCTGCGGCTATCGGGGCGATCGCGCCGTGCTCTATGCCTCGGTGGTCGAGTTCGTCCATACGGCGACGCTCGTGCACGACGACATCATCGACGATTCGAACATGCGCCGGGGCCGCCTTGCCGTGCATTCGCAGTGGGGCAATGACGTCACGGTGCTGCTCGGCGACTACCTCTACATCAAGTCGATGGCCCTCGCGCTCACCCACGACGAGCTTGATATCATCCGCCTCTTGTGTGACGTCACGCTGCGGATGATCGAGGGTGAGTTGTACCAGCTCACCAAGAACGGCGATCCCGATCTGACGGAAGAAGAGCACTTCGAGATCATTCGCCGGAAGACGGCCTATCTGTTCAGCGGGTGCGCCCGGATTGGCGGCATGTTGGCGAAAGCGTCGCCCGAACGAGTGGCGGCGCTTGGCGAATATGGATTCAAGATGGGCGTGGCGTTCCAGCTCGTCGACGATCTGCTCGATCTGACCGGCAGTGTCGAGCGGCTGGGGAAGCCAGTTGGAAGCGACCTGCGGGAAGGGAAAATCACGCTACCGGTCATCCACCTGCTGAAGAAGGCCGATGCCGCAACCGGCGACCTGGTCAGGGAGGTCGTGCGTGACCGCGAGTTGCCTCACGAGCGGTGGGAAGCGATCAGTCGCAAGCTGGTCGAGCACCACGCCATCGAGGACGCCTACGCCCGCGCGGTCACCTTTGTCGAGGAAGCGAAGCAGGCGCTTCAGGTGTTCCCGCCCAGCCCGGAACGGGAGGCCTTGATGGCTCTTCCGGACTACGTGCTGTCCAGGGACCGGTAGACGTTTCGCTCCATGACGGGTGCCCATGACAGCAGCCGCCAGAATCATTGAACTGCGCGATCTCATCCGCTACCACGAGGACCGGTACTACGTGCTGGCCGAGCCGCAGATCTCCGACAGCGAATTCGACGCCCTGATGAACGAGCTGAAGGCGCTCGAACGTGAGCACCCCGAACTGATCACGCTGGATTCGCCAACTCAGCGGGTGGGCGGCCGCGCCGTCGACGGATTCGCCACCGTCGAACATGCCTCGCCGATGCTGAGTCTCGACAACGCGTACGACGTGGACCAACTGCGGGCATTCGATGAGCGGGTGCGCCGCGGGCTGGCCGAGTCGGGAGCGGCGGTCGACCCGGTGACGTATGTCGCCGAACTGAAAATCGACGGGTTGAGCATCTCGCTGACCTACGAAGACGGCGTGCTTGTTCGCGGTGTCACGCGCGGCGACGGCGTCAGAGGCGAGGATGTGACGCCCAATGTGCGCACCATTCGGGCGATCCCGCTCACACTCAACGGCGCGGCGCCCGGCCGCGTCGAAATTCGCGGCGAGGTCTATCTGCCGCGGGCGTCGTTCGACCGCGTGAATCGCGAGCGGGAGGACGCCGACGAGGCGGTGTTTGCCAATCCGCGGAACGTGGCCGCAGGCACGATGCGGAATCTGGACCCGGCGCTGGTCGCTCGACGCGGGCTGTCGGCCTTCGTCTACCAGGTGATGGACGAGGGGCGAACCGGGAACACGTGCCAGAACGACGCACTGACCCGGCTTCGAGCGTGGGGGCTGCCGGTTGAATCACACTGGGAACAGTGCCTGGGGCCGGAGGCGCTCGCAGGCTACTGCGCGAAGTGGGCAGAAGCCCGCCACAGCCTTCCCTTCGACACCGACGGCGTCGTCGTCAAGGTCGATGCGTTCGCACTGAGGGAACGCTTGGGGGTCACCGCCAAGTTCCCGCGTTGGGCGACGGCCTACAAGTTTCCGGCGGAGCAGGCGAAGACGACGTTGTTGCGCATCGAAGTCGGTGTCGGGCGAACCGGTGCGGTCACCCCCTATGCCGTGCTGGAGCCGGTCTGGCTCGCCGGGTCGACGGTCCAGATGGCGACGCTCCATAACGAGCAGGAGATCGCGCGACGCGACATCAGGCCCGGCGACACGGTGATTGTGGAAAAGGGCGGGGACGTCATCCCCAAGGTGATCGGCCCGGTGGTTGGCGAACGTCCCGACGGGCTGCCCGCCTGGACGATGCCGTCAACCTGTCCGTCGTGCGGCAGCAGATTGACGCGTCCCGAAGACGAGGTCGTCTGGCGTTGCGTGAACGCGGCGTGCCCGGCCCGGATTCGGCGCAGCCTGTTGCACTTTGCGTCGCGCAAGGCCATGAATATCGAGGGTCTCGGAGAGGCGTTGGTCGACGCGTTGGTCGACGCGCACCTGGTACGGGATGCCGCCGACCTGTACGGGCTGGACGCGTCCGTACTCGAAGCCCTCATCGTGGCGCCCAAAGACCCCAAGTCAGATCGAGCGCGTCCGCGAAAGCTTGGCAAAGTCGGCATCAATGTCGCCGCGCAGATCCAGGCCAGCAAGCAGAACGAGTTCTGGCGCGTGTTGTATGCGCTGGGCATCAGGCACGTGGGCGAACGCGCGGCGCAGGGCCTGGCCGTCGCGTTCGGGTCGATCGACGCGCTTATCGAGGCGAGCGCGGACGCCCTGGAGAACACGCGGGACATCGGCCCTGTCGTGGCGGCCGCTCTTCGTGGGTTTCTCGATGAGCCGCACAATCGGGCGCTGGTGGATCGACTGCGCGCTGAGGGCGTGACGATGGCCACAAGTCTTGCCGCACAGGTCGTACCCCAGACGCTGAGTGGTCGTACCTTCGTGCTCACCGGAACGCTGGCGGGATACACGCGGGAAGAGGCCCAAGCTGCGATCACGGCTCGCGGCGGGCGGGTGGTGGGATCGGTCAGCAAGAAGACGTCGTATGTCGTGGCCGGCGCAGAGGCGGGCAGCAAGCTCGACAAGGCGACGACGCTCGGCGTGCCGGTCGTCGATGAGGCCGCGTTCGTGCGGCTGATTATGGGAGAATGACCGGGACATGAAATCACGCATTCTCGTCATCGATGACGAAGCGGCCATCCGCGATTCGCTGCGGATGATCCTCGAGTACGAAGGCTATGAGTTCGTGGGTGCCGCGACCGGCGAGGAAGGCATCGGCGTGGTCGAACGAGAGGCCGTCGACCTGGTCTTCCTCGACATCAAAATGCCTGGTATGGACGGGCTGGAAGTGCTTGGGCGCCTGAAGAAGGTGGCCGAATCGCTGCCTGTCGTGATGATCTCGGGCCATGCCACGGTGGCTACGGCGGTCGAGGCCACTAAGCTGGGCGCCTTCGACTTTATCGAGAAGCCGCTGACCACCGAGCGCGTGCTGCTGACGATCAGGAACGCCTTGGGGTTCACGCGGCTTCGCGACGAGAACCGATCGCTGCAGCGCGTGATTGAAGTCCGCACGGAGATGGTCGGGGCGAGCCCCATCCTGAACCAGGTACTGGAGTCGGTGCGCCGGGCGGCGCCAACCACAGCGACCGTGCTCATCCGGGGCGAGAGCGGTGCGGGCAAGGAGCTCGTGGCCCGCATGATTCACAGGAGCAGCCTGCGCAGCCGCGAGCGCTTCATCCAGGTGAACTGTGCCGCCATTCCGGACGACCTGATCGAATCCGAATTGTTTGGACACGAGAAAGGGTCGTTTACCGGCGCGACCGAGAAGCAGATCGGCAAGTTCGAGCAGGCCGACCGGGGAACGATCTTCCTCGACGAAGTGGGCGACATGAGCCTGAAGACGCAGGCCAAGGTGCTGCGCGTGCTGCAGGAAGGCGAGGTCGAACGGCTGGGATCGTCGCGCACCATGAAGGTGGACGTGCGGGTGATCGCCGCCACGAACAAGGACCTCGAGCAGGAGATCGAGAAAGGGACCTTCCGCGAGGACCTGTTCTTCCGGCTGAGCGTCATTCCCATCACCGTGCCGCCGCTGCGTGAGCGGGGCGACGACATCGCGCTTCTGGTCAAACACTTCGCCGACGTGTTCACGAAAGAGAACAACTTCCGGCCGAAACGATTTTCGCCGGACGCGATGGCGATGCTGCAGCACTACCGGTGGAAGGGCAATGTCAGGGAGCTGAAGAACACGATCGAGCGCGTCTTGATCATGACGCCTGGAGATGTGATCGGGGAGGACGACCTGCCGGAGACCGTCCGATCCGCGCCGCGGCAGGCGCCGCAGGAAGGCGGGCAGGAACGCGCAGGCACACTTCGCGAATTCAAGGAGTCAGCCGAGCGGGCCTTTCTCCTGGAGAAGCTCCGGGAGAACAACTGGAACATCTCCCGGACCGCCGAAGTCATCGGCACACCAAGAAGTAACCTATACAAGAAGCTGGAGCTGTACAATATCAAGCAGGAGCTCGACTCCGGAGTTTAACTGGAGACGGTTACATCACCTGCGTAACGCGGTCTGATCTCGCCGCAAGAACGGGTGATGAAATCGGTTGTAGATTCCGCCGCAGTCAGCCAGACGACCGCTGTTTCCGGAGTGCTTGCGGCACGGGCGCCGTCGGCATTACCGGGAAGGGAGGAAAGTCCGAACTCCGCAGGGCAGTGCGCCGGGTAACGCCCGGTCAGGGTGACCTGAAGGAAAGTGGCACAGAAAATATACCGCCCGACTTCGCGCTCGGCGCTTCGTCGGGCAGGCCCGCAAGGCTTGCCCGCCGTAGCTCGCCGGCAGCCGCAAGACTCCGGCAAGCGGAGGAGGGTAAGGGTGAAAAGGTGCGGTAAGAGCGCACCGCGCCCGCGGCAACGTGGGTGGCAGGCAAAACCCCGCACGGAGCAAGACCAAATAGGGAGGCGCATCAGGGTGGCCCGCCCGATGCCTCCGGGTCGGTTGCTGGACCCCGTCAGCGATGGCGGGGCTAGAGGAATGGTCGTCACCCCGAGCGAGCGCGGGCCGTAAGGCTCGCGCGAGTCGAGGGGAACAGAATTCGGCTTACGGCTCGACTGCGGCACTTACCGGGGACGATTTCAAGACCTGCGTACGGCGGCCTGTTCTGAGGTCGCCAGAACGGGTCTTGAAATCGGTTCCTTTCACCTCATGAAGTGAGGGATCTGGATGGCGGCATACTTGGTGACGGGAGGCGCGGGGTTCATCGGATCGCACATGGTCGAGGAATTGGTGCGCCGCGGCGAGCGCGTCCGCGTGGTCGACAGTCTCGTGACCGGCAAGCGACGTAATCTCGCCGCGGTCGAGTCGTCCATTGAGTTTATCCAGGGAGATCTTGCCGATGCGGCCGTCGCGCGGCAGGCCGTGGCGGGCATGGACTATGTCCTGCACCAGGCCGCGATTCCGTCGGTGCCGCGATCGGTCGCCGACCCAGTGACGTCGCACCGATCGATCGTCGAGGCCACGCTCAACATCCTGGTCGCCGCGCGTGATGCCGGCGTCAAGCGGGTCATCTACGCCGGGTCGTCGTCTGTATACGGGAACCAGCCCACACTGCCAAAGCACGAAGGCATGGTGTCGAAGCCGCTCTCGCCGTACGCGTTGCAGAAGATGGTCGGCGAGCAGTACGGGCAGATCTTCACGACGCTGTACGGACTGGAAACCGTGTCGACGCGGTATTTCAACGTCTTCGGGCCGAGACAGGATCCCTCCTCGCCGTATTCGGGCGTCATCTCCGTCTTTGCCCGCGCCGTCGTGTCGGGTCGGCCGCCAACCATCCATGGAGATGGCGAACAGACCCGGGACTTCACCTTCGTGGCGAATGTTGTCGATGGCGTCCTCAAGGCATGCCATGCCCAGGGGGCAGCCGGCCAGGTCTTTAACGTCGCGACGGGCGGCCGCATTTCGCTGAACCAGTTGTTTGACGTTGTGCAGAAGCTGGCGGGAAGTCACATGACGCCGGTCTACGGTCCCGAACGGGTCGGCGACGTCAAACACTCGCAAGCCGACATCTCGCGCGCACGAGCCGTCCTGCACTACGAACCGATCGTCAGTCTCGAAGAGGGATTAGCGCAGACGATCGCCTGGTTCAAGACTGATCCCGAGGCCCTTAATTAGAGACGGCTTCATAACCTGCGTACGGCGGCCCGATTTCGCCGCGAGAACGGGTTATGACGCCGGTTCAAATCTCTCCCATATTTCCTGTGGTCAACCGCCGGCGCCGCCATACCGCCTACGAACAGCCCCCACTGAGCGGGCTATTTCTTGAGGAGGACGTATCCCTGCGGCGGCGGATCCAGAGTCGAGTTCCAGAGGAGTCCCGACGAGGGGTGGTAATAGAGCGGATGACTCCCTCCGGGGATTGAGTTGAGCGGGACATCGATCCGTTCTCCCGTCGGCGTGCGATACGGTTCGTAGCCCATGATGGACTCTTGGCGTTTCGCCGAGAGTTCGGCATCGACATTGTTCTTATATGCCGAGCTGCCCATGATCGTCGAGGAGTCGTAAGGATTGTTTCGGGGCAGAATGCGTCCGGTGATAAGTTCGCTGGCCCGAAGAATCTTGAGATTCTCCTGGACGATTGCCGTCGCCGCAGCCTGACTTTCCCACCGGTCGGGCCGGGCGCTACGGGTCGCTGTGGCGATGAACCAGCCATAAAGGCCAGTGACATGGCGTCCGTTCATGACCATCCCGGTCAGGACTCCGTGAACGCGGGAGCCGGCCGCGTCGACAAGCGTTGCCTCGAACTCCTCGGCCCGGGCTTTCCAGATTCTTCCCAACGCATCCTTGAAATCCGGAGCGTCGACGAAGGCCAGGCGGTTGTAGGTCTTGGCGACGCTCCAGCAGGGTTGCTGGCCGGGAGAACACGGTTTGGTGGCGGCCTCGAAGAGGCGGGGGACCGTCATGGGAGAAGGATCTCCGCCGAAATCGGCATACGCCGACATCACCCCCGCGTCTCCGGTCGCATTCACGAAACTGACGGAGTTCGACGATTCCTCCAGGATCCGCCATCCCTTTGGGGCCATCGTCTCGAAATAGGTCCCGCTCAGCTTGACCAGGGCGACCCCCGGGACGCGCCGATAGCTTCCGGCAATCTCGCGCAGTCCATTTTGTTTTGCGGCAAACTCCGCCGCCGGGGCCCAGATGACCGTCAGGACATAATCAGGGGCCTGGGCGACCGCGGTCGCCAACCCGGAAATCGGCGTTCCGGAAACCACGCCCGACACTCGGGCGGTCGCCCCGAGGCGGTCGGACAAGAGATCCGCGAATTCGATTCTTGCCGCGCTGGTCGGAGATGCCTTCAGAACCGTGAGATAGCTTGTTAGAAATGCCTGGAGGGTGAAACCCGGCTTTGGTTTGACCGGGTAGATCAGGACGCCTTCCCTGGCTTGGTCGTCCTTGAGAACGGCGATGACCCCCGTCGTATAGCGGAGCCGCCATCCCGCGGGCCGTTTCAGACTGAAACCGACGACATCATCCGTGAATGCGGTTAAGGCCGGAATTGGGGGGCTTTCATGCTTGCCGCGCTCGATCGACCGTAATACGGGACTGAACAAGATCCCCAAGGCCAGGCAAACGCCGGTCCACAAGACAGTTCGACGAGCGAAGCGCATGCGTCCTCTCAATCTTCTCCTTATCGGACACCGCCGGCACCGCCACACCGCGTACGACCAACCCCACTCGGGCCCACGGTATCGCCTAGGCTCCGTGGGCGTCAACCGCCGTTGTCCGCCCGGATAGGGTGAGACGGTCGTGGGGGCGGATTCCGTCAACCATGGATGCCCGCGTCGATGGGCATGCCGCCTCGATGGACGCGCTCTGGGCCGATGTCTGCGTATCACCTGTTCTTCCAGGTAGTTACAGTGGCGGCAGGTTGGCGCCGCCGTTGGCTCTCGTCTTGCCATCCATGCCTGCGGTCTGGCGTTTCATCTGGCGCTTCCGTGCCCGACCTCCACGGCAGCGCTGGGTGACGCCGGGCCGCCCGAGCGGCCTGATGCCGCCCGACTTCAAAGGAGCATGGATATGCGAAACCCGTTCAACCGCCTGTGTGTGCTGTTGCTGGCTCTCTCTGTTGTCGTGCCGACGTGGACGGCGACAACCGACGCGCGTGACGCGCAGGACGCCAAGCCCTCCGGCGTGGCTCTCATCAATCTCAACACCGCCACGGTCGAACAACTCGATCGCCTGCCAGGCGTCGGGCCCAAGACCGCCGCGCTCATCATCGAGTACCGGCAGAAGAACGGCGGATTCAAGAAGGTCGAGGACCTGATGAACGTCCGCGGCATTGGTGAGAAGAGCTTTCTGAAGCTCAGACCGCATATCACCGTGACGCCGGTGAGAATCGACCGATCCGGCAGCGACAAGTGACGCGGCGCGCGGCTGCCGGCGGGCTGGGCGCGGCGCGCGCCCGGGCACAGCAGCGCGGCACCACGCTGGCCGAAGTGCTGATCGTGCTGGCAGGAATGATGGTTGTCGGCGCGATGGCTGCGCCCACGCTCGGGAGCCGAAGAGACGAACTGGCAACCGCTGGCGCAGCCCGTCATCTGGCCACGTTGCTTCAACACGGCCGCATGCAGGCCATCGGGCGCGCCACGCACGTGGCGTACCGGTTTCAGGTCGTGGGTGCGGGCATTCGATATGCCCTGTTTGCCGATGGCAATGGCAACGGCGTCCGCACGGTGGACATCGGCCATGGCGTGGACGCGCAGGTGTCAGCATGGGAATCCCTGTCAGACCACTTCGCCGGGGTGACCTTCTCGATTGCTCCCGGGGTGGTGGACATCGACAGCGGAAGCCCGATCGCCGGCGACCCTGTGCGGGTCGGTGGAAGCGAACTGTTGTCCTTCAGTCCCACTGGCACCGCCACCTCCGGAACGCTCTATCTGTCGGGGCGCACCGGGCAACAGTACGCGGTCAGGGTACTCGGAGCGACGGGACGCGTCCGAACCCTGCGCTTCGTTCGGGGGGGAAACCAATGGGCCTCACCATGAATCGGAGTACGGAGCGACGTCGCGCCGAGCGACGACCTGCCGAGGCTGGGCTGAGCGCGTTGACACTGGCTCTTCGCACAGGGGCGACCGTGAAGGTCATCGACATGTCGGCCGACGGGGCGTTGGTCGAAACATCCGCTCGCCTCGAACCAGGAACGAACCTCGCGATCCGTGCATTCTCTACTCGGACGGGAGTGGTCCATCGGGCGACAGTCATCCACTGCCGGGTGTGGTCGCTGGACAGCCGTTCCGGCATTCGATTCCAGGCCGGCCTCCGGTTCGAGACGTGTAATAGCTACACGTCGAAACAGCCGCCGCGTGTGTATGGGAACGCGCTTCCCAATCATTCGAAGTATCAACCGGGGTTGTGGGCGGCGCGTGGCACATTCAACCGTGATTACCGTGTTGGCACGCAGGTTGGATAGGCATCACCCGAGATGAGCAACAAGACCATGTGCGACTGTTCCACGCAGGGCGGGTGCGAGATGATCCCCCTCACGCCCAGGCAGTGTCTCCTCGAAGATGTCATCGGGACGCGCCGGGGACGAGGGAACGAGCAACGGCAGACCTGGTCGGTCGGCGGCGCCATCGAAACGATGATGTGCCGTCGGCTGTCGGCCAGATGGGTCCGGCTTCGGATGGGTCACAGTGCCAACTGGACCCGAGAAGAGTGGGCCGAAACACCGGGTATCCTGCGCGTTCCCGCCCCCGTCGGTCCGATGATCCCGACCTTTCAGCTGGAGGTGGCGCTGCACGATGGGCAGGTGCTCACCGAGAGCCAGCACCGTCTGCTCGACAGGGCCGTTGCGCTCTGCGCGATGGTCGCCGAGGTTGAACACCGCGGACCCGGCTGCCGCCCCGTGCCGCCCTCCAACGCGCACGTCAGAGACGGTGCCGCGCCGCTGATTGGCAGCAGTGGGCCCATTCGAACCCTCCGAGAGCGGATCGAACGAGTCGCCGCGACCGACTTCACCGCGCTGATCGAAGGCGAGAGCGGCAGCGGCAAGGAACTGGTCGCACGTCAGATTCACGAGCTCAGCGCGAGACGACGAGGTCCATTTGTCGCCGTTAACTGTGCGGCCCTGGTCGATTCACTGCTCGAAGCGGAACTGTTTGGGATCGAGGATCGTACCGCGACGGGAGTGCGTGGCCGGAAAGGGAAGTTCGAACATGCCGCCGGTGGAACGCTCTTTCTCGATGAAGTGGGGGACCTGTCGGCGCAGGCGCAGGCCAAACTGCTGCGCGCCATCCAGGATTGCACCGTCGAGCGGGTAGGTGGTCACGACACCAGGCGAATTGATACGCGCCTTGTGGTGGCCACCAATCGGCATCTGCGCGACATGGCCGATCAGGGCCTGTTCCGGCACGATCTCTACTACAGGCTCAGCGGCGTCGAGCTGAACGTCCCGCCTCTGCGGTCTCGCCGGGAGGACATCATCGAGTTGGCGGAGTATTTCCTCGAGCGATTCCGACCGAACCGCGAACTGCGACTCTCGACCGCCGCGACCGACGCGCTGGTGACCTACGACTGGCCAGGCAACGTCCGCGAACTCGAACGTCTGATTGAGGCCATTCTGACCATCGCGCGCGGTGAGTGCATCGAAGTCGACGATCTGCCCCTGGCAGTCCGGGGCCGCTACCAGGAGGTCCTCGAACCGTCGGTTCACGAGCAGGACTCGCTCAGAGCGTGGGCAGCGCGCTACGTCCGTCTGGTGCTTCAGCGATGCGCCTACAACAAGCGCGACGCGTGCCAAGTCCTCGAGATCAGCTATCACACGCTCCAGACATACCTGGTGCAGTCTACAGAGTTACGAGACAAGGTGAGGACGCCCCCGGCTGGCGCGAGTCCCCCTCTCGGCGAGCGCGCGATGGAGCCGGCTGCCATGTTGTAAACCCTAAGCCCACTTGTGTGGCGACCTCCGCGCGCCCGCCGCACCGCCGACCAGCGATGCCAAGCGGACGACGCAGCAGCGCAACACAACTCGGGTCGAAGGGAGAGTCACGAGGTCGACGGGCGCGACAGGTGTCGCGCCACCCGGATGCCACCGGTCGAATTCAGCCGACGTGGCAGGTTCGCCCCAGGAGGGGCGATCGAGGTCGTGCATCGGCTCGTCAGGCTGCCGCCCGCGCGTCGGGTGAGCAGGCCAGAGGCGAGAATGGACATTCGACATGCAATTCCACTGGGCCTGGCAGGACTACTGTTGGTATCAAGCGCGGCGTTCGCGGCAGAGGCCGACCCGTGTCGGCAGGGGCCTTCCCCCCAATCGGCGTCCCCGCAAGGCCGACACGCATGGCGTGCGACAACCCACCTGATCGACGACAGCACGGGGACGGCGATGCGTCTGACCCGTCTGCCATCTGGTGCGCTTCAGGTCGACATCGACGGCGACAATCTGAACGTCAGAAAGACGCTTCACGCCAACGGGGATTTCGACCTTGCGCTGCGGGCAGACGACGACCTATTCGCTGTTGTTCGACGCGGCGAGCATGTGCGCGTGTCGCGGCGAAACCTTACGGTCGACCTTGGGACAGAGGCGCTCCGCGAAACTGACCTTGATCAACTTCAACAGGTGCTGGCTGGATCGACGGCCGTTCGGCGATTCCGGGCCATGAGGAGCATGCTGGCGCCGGCCACCCGGTGCACCGGACTGGGCGCCGCCGTCGACGTGATCGACATGCTGATTGGTGTGCTCAAGGGGGAACCACCCACTCCAAGCCCTGCGACGACAGCACCGACGGTGTCGACCATGTCTGACGTGGACGACGAGGCTGAGATCGACAATTCCAACTGCTATCTGAATTGGGTGGCGGAAGTGGTTGCGGCGTGGAACGACTACGAGGGGTGCATCTACAGCTTTGCGTGGTACAACCCGCTCAGGGAAGTATGCGCCTTCGCGTGGATCATCCGCGTTGAATCGGCCTGGTTCCGCCTGGTTGGCTGCTCCTCGATTCCCATCAAGGGAGGGTCGTGCGATGTGGAAGGCGAAGACCTTCTTCGTTAATGTGCTCGTCGGTCTGTTGCTGGCCGGTCCACTGGCGGCACTGGCCTTGGTGGCCCTGCCAGAGCAGTGGCGCGGACCGGCCGTGCCATGGGCGGTCTCGGCGCTGGCGGTCGCTGTGGTCGCTATCGTTCGGCAGCCCAAACGGCCGTCCGGTTGATCACGTGGCACAGGTGCGCGAGAGGGGCGATTCCGGCGGCCGGGGTGGCCCTTCTCCCTCCTTGTCGGCGGGTAACCCAGATTATGGCGCGACGATTTTTCCCTCGGTAACACTCTACGTGGCGCGATACGACTGGTAGACACCGCAGGCTCCCTGGCCCGATAATGGCACGGCCACGGCCGTCGACACACGTGGCGAGGGGGCGTTTGTCATGTTCTGGTGGCACTGGGCAGTGCTGGGATTGGTCCTGGCTGCCCTCGAGATTCTGACACCGGGCGGGTTCTACCTGTTGTTCTTCGGCTTGGGCGGCCTGGCGGTGTCGGTCTTGACCCTGCTGGGCATTGGGGGACCGCTCTGGCTGCAGGTCCTGCTCTTCTCGCTGTTCTCCATCATCAGCCTGGCGCTGTTCCGCAACCCGTTGTTGCGGATGATGCAGCGCAAGACCGGCGGACACGCACCCGTGAATACGCTGGTCGGCGAACTCGCGATCCCGGTGACGGCGATCGAACCTGGCGCGGTCGCCAAGGCCGAACTGCGCGGCACCACCTGGACCGCGCGCAACCGCGGCACACAGGTCATTCCGGCGGGCTGCCGGTGCAAGGTGGTCCAGATCGATGGCCTGGTCATTACGATTAAACCGGAGTGAGGTGACAGCATGGGCACACTGATCGTCTTTGTCGCGCTGGCATTCCTCGTCATCATCGTCCTCATTAAGACGGCCGTGGTCGTGCCGCAGCAGACGGCCGTCGTGGTTGAACGCCTCGGCAAGTACGCGGGCACGCTGAATGCAGGCTTCCATGTCCTGGTGCCGTTCGTGGATGCGATCCGCTACCGGCACACGCTCAAAGAGCAGACCATCGAAATCCCTGCGCAGATCTGCATCACGCGCGACAATGTGCAGGTGCACGTCGACGGCGTGCTCTACCTGCAAGTGCTGAACCCCGAGCGCGCGTCATACGGAATCAGCAGCTATCTGTTCGCCATCATGCAGTTGGCCCAGACCACCTTGCGTAGCGAGATCGGCAAGATCGTCCTCGACAAGACCTTCGAAGAACGCACGAATATCAACACCGCCGTGGTCAGCGAGCTCGACAAGGCCACCGAGTCGTGGGGCATCAAGGTCCTGCGGTACGAGATCAAGAACATCACACCTCCCGTCGACGTGCTCGCCGCGATGGAGAAGCAGATGCGCGCCGAGCGAGAAAAGCGCGCCGTGGTCCTGACGTCGGAAGGTCAACGCGACGCCGCCATCAACAACGCCGAAGGCGAGAAGCAGCAGGTCATCAAGGCCTCCGAGGCTCGCAAACAGCAGCAGATCAACGAGGCAGCGGGTCAGGCGGAAGCGATCCTGGCGGTGGCGACCGCGACGGCCGAGGGCATCCGCCAGGTGGCCATTGCCATCGAGACGCCTGGCGGCAGCGATGCGGTCCGGTTGCGCGTGGCCGAACAATACGTCACGCAGCTCGGCCAGCTGGCCAAGGGCAGTACAAACCTCATTCTGCCGGCCAACGTCGCGGACGTGGGAGCCATGGTGTCGCTGGCGATGAACGTGCTCAATCAGCAGAAGAAATAGGGGCTCAGGTCCCACAACCCGAAACGTGCTGCACCCGCAACGCGTGCGCGGGAGGGGCGATTCCGTCGGCCAACGTGGCTTGACCAGGTCGACGCTCGCATAGTACCGTGGATTCGTCTTCAGCCCCTCACGCGCATCCCATGACCCAACCAGGTTCGATCCAGCTCAAACTCACTCCCCTGGATGCGCAGCATCGCGCCCTCGGCGCCCGGATGGTCCCCTTCGCCGGGTGGGACATGCCGGTCGAATATTCTGGACTCTCGAACGAACACCTTGCCGTCAGAACCAGAGCCGGCCTGTTCGACGTCACCCACATGGGTCAGATCGAGATCGCTGGCAAGGACGCGCTCGCCGCCGTGCAATGGATCACCAGTAACGATGCGTCCCGACTCAAGACCGGTCAGGCCCACTACTCGGGACTGATGACGCCGGCGGGCACGTTCGTCGACGATGTGCTCGTCTACCGCTTCGCCGAAGAGCATTTCCTGCTGGTCGTCAACGCGTCGAATGTTGAGAAGGACTACGCGTGGATCCTCGAGCACATCCGGCAGTTTGGCGACGTCGCGGCCCTGGATAACAGTTCGCGCTACGCTTTGCTTGCGCTGCAGGGACCGATCGCCCGTCAAGTGATGCAGCGGCTGACGAACTTCGACCTGTCGGACATGAAGTACTACTGGTTCGCCCACGGGGAAGTCGCGGGCGTTCGAGCGACGCTGTCGAGAACTGGCTACACTGGTGAAGACGGCTACGAGGTCTTCGTGCCGCCCAAGCAGGCGCCAGCCGTCTGGAACGCGATTCTCGAGGCAGGCAAGGATGACGGCGTCATTCCCACGGGCCTGGGCGCCAGGGACACGCTCCGGCTCGAGGCGGCGATGCGGCTGTACGGCAATGACATCGATGCAGAGACGACGATTCTCGAGGCCGACCTCGAGTGGATCATCGGCTGGAAGAAGGACAACTTCATCGGCCGCGATGCCTTGCTGCGTCAGAAAGAATCCGGGGTGTCCCGGCGCCTGGTGGGCTTCGAGATGACGGACCGTGCGATCGCCAGGCATGGGTATCCGGTGATGATCGGCGGACAGAAAGCCGGCGTGGTGACCAGCGGGACGCAGACGCCATTCTTGAAGAAGGCGATCGGCATGGCCTACGTCCCGGCCAATCACACCGCCGAAGGCACGGAGTTCGACGTGGAGATCCGTGGGCGTCTGAACCGCGCTCGCGTGGTGCCGCTCCCGTTTTACAAGCGACCGAAAGGATGAGCATGTATCCTGCCGACTGCAAGTACACGAAAGATCACGAATGGATCAAGGTCGAAGGCGGCGTCGGCCGTGTCGGGATTACCGATTTCGCCCAGAAGCAACTGGGAGACGTCGTCTTTCTCGATCTGCCTCAGGTAGGCCGCGCACTGAAGCAGGGTGACGCGTTCGGCACGGTCGAGTCGGTCAAGGCGGTGTCCGAGCTCTACAGCCCGGTCTCCGGCGAGGTTGTGGCCGTCAACACCGCGCTCGCGGAGAAGCCCGAAACGGTCAACAAGGATCCGCACGGCAGCTGGATGGTCGAAATCCGCCTGTCGGCGCCCGCCGAGATGAGCTCGCTGTTGGCTGTCGCCGACTATTCAGCGCTCGTGAAGTAGGCTGCCGCCACCATTTCTCCTCGTGACGCCGTCCGCGCCGTGAGGCGAGGCGGAGTACGGCCGATCCCGCCTGGAGGCAATTCCTGTTTGAGGGTTACTATGAGTCGTGAACTGACAGGCTCGTTTGAGTCCCGCCACCTTGGTCCGCGGCCGCACGAATGCGCCGCGATGCTCAAGACGATTGGCGTGTCGTCGCTCGATCGGTTGATGGACGAGGCGATTCCGCCCGCCATCAGGCTCGCCCGGCCGCTCGCGCTGCCGGAAGGGGAGAGTGAGTACCGTTTCCTCGGCAGGCTCAGGCGCGTCGCCGCGAAGAACAAGCCGTTCCGGTCCTATATCGGCCTCGGCTACTACGATTGCGTGACGCCGACCGTGATTCTCCGGAACGTGCTTGAGAATCCGAGCTGGTACACGCCCTACACCCCCTATCAGGCCGAGATCGCCCAGGGGCGCCTGGAGGCGCTGCTCACGTTCCAGACGATGATCGAAGATCTCTCGGGCATGCCGATCGCGAACGCATCGCTGCTCGACGAACCCACGGCCGCCGCCGAAGCCATGACGATGCTCCGGCGAGTGCAGGGAGGGACGCGGTCGGCGTTTGTCGTGGCGAGCCATTGTTATCCTCAGACCATTGACGTGTTGCGGGGACGCGCCGAACCACTCGGGATCGAACTGATCGTCGCGGATCTCGACAAGATCGAGTTCAACGAACGCGTGTCTGGCGTCCTGGTCCAGACGCCAGACGCGCAGGGCGCCCTGCACGATGTCCGTGCCCTGATCGAGCGCGCGCACGCCGCCAAGGTACAGGTCGCGGTGGCGACGGATCTGCTGGCCCTGGCGCTGGTGACACCTCCGGGAGAGTTGGGCGCCGACGTCGTACTCGGAAGCGCCCAGCGTTTTGGTGTGCCGATGGGCAATGGCGGTCCGCATGCCGCCTTTTTCGCGACGCGAGAACAGCACGTGCGGCAGACGCCCGGCCGGATCATCGGCGTGTCGGTCGACGTACACGGCAACCGGGCCTATCGGATGGCGCTGCAGACGCGCGAGCAGCACATCCGGCGCGAGAAGGCGACGTCGAACATCTGCACCGCGCAGGCGCTGCTGGCCACCATGGCGGCCATGTACGGCGTGTATCACGGCCCCGAGGGCATCCGACAGATCGCGACGCGGGTGCACGCGATGGCCGTCGCCCTCGACACCGAACTCAAAGCCTTGGGTTGCGACCAGCGCAATGCCGCGTACTTTGACACGCTCGATGTCCGCGTCCCGGCCGGCAAGCGCGATGCGGTTCGTGCCGCTGCCCTCGACGCCGGGATCAACTTCCGATTCGCCGGCGGAGCAGACCAGATCGGGATTGCGCTCGACGAGACGGTTGACGAGTCGGATATCGACGATATTCGGAAGATCTTTGCGCGCGGCCTTGGCTCAGAGACACCTGGTGCGCCGATCGTGATCACAACAGGTTCGCCCGAATGGCCAGCCGCCCTTCGACGGACATCGCCCATCCTGCAACACGCGATCTTCCATATCCACCATTCCGAAACGGCCATGATGCGCTACTTGAAGAGCCTCGAGCGCAAGGACGTCGGGCTCGACACGTCGATGATCCCGCTGGGCTCGTGCACCATGAAGCTGAACTCGGCCACGGTCATGGAAGCGGTCACCTGGCCGGAGTTTGGTGGCGTGCATCCGTTCGCGCCGGCCGATCAAGCCGCCGGCTACGCGGAAGTGGTGGCCGGTCTCGAGGCAGCGCTGCGGGAAGTCACCGGATTCGCGGCCGTCAGCCTTCAGCCTAATTCGGGCGCGCAGGGCGAATTTGCCGGCCTGATGGTCGTTCGCGCCTACCATCAGTCGCGTGGTCAGGAACGACGCACGGTGGTCCTGATCCCGTCGTCGGCCCACGGCACCAATCCCGCCAGCGCGGTGATGGCCGGCATGCAGGTCGTCGTGGTGGCCTGCGACAGCCGCGGCAACATCGACGTCGCCGATCTCAAGGCGAAGGCCGCGCAGCACAAGGACACGCTGGCGGCGTTGATGATCACGTATCCGTCAACGCATGGCGTGTTCGAAGACGCGGTCAAGCAGATCTGCGCCATCGTCCATGAGCACGGTGGCCAGGTCTACATGGATGGCGCGAACCTGAATGCGCAGGTTGGCCTGACCAGTCCGGCGGTCATCGGCGCCGACGTGTGCCACCTGAATCTCCATAAGACGTTTGCCATCCCGCACGGCGGTGGGGGACCCGGTATGGGGCCGATCGCGGTCGCCGCGCATCTGGCGCCGTTCCTGCCCGGCCACGCGCTGGCGAAGGTCGGAGGCGCGAAGGGGATTCACGCCATCGCGGGCGCCCCGTGGGGCAGCGCCAGCATCCTGTTGATCTCCTACGCCTATGTCTCGCTGCTTGGCGGGTCGGGCATGACGCAGGCCACGAAGTACGCCATCCTCAACGCCAATTACATCAAGTCGAGGCTTGAGCGCGACTTCCCGGTGCTGTACGCCAACGCCAACGGCCGGGTCGCACACGAGATGATCTTCGACATGCGCGCGTTCAAAGCCGCGGGCATCGAAGAAGGCGATATCGCGAAACGGCTGATGGACTATGGCTTCCACGCGCCGACGGTGTCATTCCCGGTGGTGGGAACCCTGATGGTTGAGCCGACCGAAAGCGAGCCGAAGGAGGAACTCGATCGGTTCTGCGACGCGATGCTCGCCATCAGGCAGGAGATCCAGGACGTCGTCGACGGCAAGGCCGACCCGAAGGACAACGTGCTGAAGAACGCCCCCCACACGATGGGCGAGGCGACCAGGGACACGTGGACGCACCCGTATTCACGGGAGAAGGCGGTGTTCCCGCTGCCGTTCGTGCGCGCCAACAAGTTCTGGCCGAGTGTGGGGCGGATCGACAACCCTTATGGCGACCGCCATCTAGTGTGCGCGTGTCCGCCGCTCGAGGACTACACGTAGGCGGGGCAGGCCGCCCGAACGACCAGTCGGGCAGTGGCGCGAACCGGTCCCGCGACGGTAGGCAGGCCCGTGACCTGTTGGACCTCAGCCGCGAACGCGGCGGATTCCAGCGACAAGAACAGAAACGTCGCACCGGCACGTCTGAGGCGCTGTGCCGCATCGCGCGCGTCGGGCAGGGCGGCGGCGTACATCCTCAGGTGATCCTGCTCGTGCGCAGGAGCCAGCTCCTCGATGGTCGCTGAGAACACTGCGTGCAGGGTGTCCGTGAAGTCGCTCGGGGCACCCAGCTTCGCGATCAGATCGATGGTCGCCTCGGGCCCGAGTCCGCCAGCGATGCCGATCGGTCCCGGGGCTCCAAGCAGATCGGACGCCAACACCGCCGTCGCATCGACGAGCGGCACTCGCCGGCCGCGCACGTCGAGGTGCGAACCTCTCAGCACTAACGGAATCTCGGTGCAACCGAGTATGAGGGCTTCGGCGCCTCGGTCTACCAGCCGTCGTGCAGCTTCTTCCATAAGTCGACGCGGAAGCCCATCGGTGTGGCCGGCCTTGATGCCGTTGCTGCCGTAGATGGCTTCCATGACCAGGCCGTCCTGCTCACCTCGTGCTGCCACGAGGGCGGTCACCGGCGCTTGGATTTCAGTGGAATTCGCGGCCGACACGATCGGCGGCGTGACGTCGCCGGAGGGCGTGCATCCGAATTCCATTGAGTCAACACCGGATCTCCGGGCCTCGTCGTCGAGTGGCGTGAGAATTCGAAGACCCGCGTGGGCCAGGGCCTGCTGATAGAGGCCAGTTGAGATCGTGCCCGTTGTCGCGAGCAGACCCACAGCACGAATGCCCATCTGCGCCGCCCGGCCAGCCGCTTGTTCGATCATGTCCACGAATGGAATCGGCGGAGTCCAGGTTGCCGCGGCAACAGCCTCGCGCAGGAAGTGGTGGGCGGTGTTACAGGGAACGCCGAAATGGGAGGCGCCCATCGCGACCAGAACCCGGACAGACTCCTGAAGGTGAGAGAGGGGTGAGGGACCCTCTCCTCTGATGGCAGCGGTCCGGTCGGGGGTCTCGGGCGCGAAGACTGCAACCACCGGCACATGGCTGCGTCCGACGATGCCGGGGATGTCGATCTGGTGGCGCACACTCATGTTCTCGTCAATGCTCCGCAAACCGACCGCCTCAGGCTAAGCCTGTCGATCCACTCAGGCAGGCTCGGCTCGGTCGAGCACGAACAAAGCGAAGCCGCGCCCGCCGGAACCTAGACGGACCGTCGGTGGGCCAATTCGCGGGCTCGACGCCTGAATTCCACCAACAGCATGTGCGTGATCGGGCCCGGTTGGCCGTTGCCGATGACCCGATCGTCGACCCGCACGACGGGGATGATTTCGCGGGTCGTGACGCTCAGGAACGCCTCGTCGGCCGTGAACAGATCCTCATCGTGAAGCATCGTCTCGTGCCCCGGAATCCCGATGGCCTGGGCGAACTCGAGAATGAACTCCCGCGTGATGCCAGACAGAATCCCGGCCGTTAGCGGCGGCGTCATCAGTTCGCCGTGCCGGACAATGAAGATGTTCGACTGCGCGCACTCGGCGAGCTCACCTCGGTAGTTGCGCATGAGGCCCTCGAACGCGCCTCGTCGCATAGCCTCCTGCATCGCCATGGCGTTGTTCAGTAGATTGTTGGACTTGATAAGAGGACTCACGGTCCCGGGGTGGTTCCTCACGATGGGGACAAGCGCGATCGTCACGCCCTTCTCGTAGATCTCGGGAGGAGACGGAGCCAGCGGCCTCAGGATGATCACGGTCGTCGGCGCTGGGCTGGCAGCCGGGTCGTACGTCATGTCGCCGACCCCGCGCGTGAGAACGATCCGAATGTAGTAATCCGATCGGGTCGCGCCCGGAGCAGCCTCCAACGCTGAAATCGTGCTCCGGATGTTCGCTTCGAACTCAGCGTCGGTGGTCGCGACCTTCAGCGCGAGCATGCCGGCCGACGTGCGCAGACGCCGCAGGTGTCGGTCCAGCAGGAATGGCTCGCCGTCGTAGGTCCGGATCACTTCGTACACCCCTTCGCCAAACAGGAACCCGTGATCGAAGACCGAAATCAAGGCGTCCTGCTGACTGCAGATGCGCCCATTGACGTATGCGACGGCAACCATGCGGCTGTGCTCCGGTGATGGGTCTCTCGTCCGCGTGGATCGCGGCTCCCGCACCAATCCGCTACGGTACCTCTTGTGGTAGAGTGCGCGCAAGACACGATGTGACAGCGATCCAGCCGGCCCCAGGTGTTCGGAGTGAGTTATGCGCGTACTGAATGCTCGACAAATGCGTGAGGCCGATCGGCGCACGATCGAGGATCTGGGCATTCCGTCCATTGTCCTGATGGAAAACGCCGGCCGGCAGGTCATCGCCGCAATGGAAGCGGCGTTCGGCTCGCTCGCCGGCCGTCGCATGACCGTGATCTCAGGGCGCGGCAACAATGGCGGTGACGGATTCGTCGTGGCGCGAGGTCTCTGGCAACAGCAGTGCGACGTCGTTGTCTGCCTCGTTGGCGCGTCCGGCGAGGTGCGGGGCGATGCCCGGATCAACCTGGACATTCTTGGCAAGTTGGGCGTGCCGGTCATTGCCGTCGCGTCGAACGGGGAGTGGAAGCGACACAGCCAGTCCGTCCTCGACTGCGACGTCATCGTGGACGCGCTCTTCGGCACGGGCCTGAGCGCTCCCGTCACCGGTCTGTATGAGACCGTCATCGCTGATATCAATGCGGCAGGCGTGCCCGTGGTGTCGGTCGATCTGCCGAGTGGACTGTCCGCAGATCAGTGCGCCCCGATTGGTCCTGCAATCGCGGCCTCTCTGACGGTGACGCTCGGGGCGCCGAAACTGCCACTGGTGATGCCGCCCGCCGAGGCGCTGGTCGGCTCCCTCGTGGTGGCCGACATCGGCATTCCAAGAAACGTGCTGGGCGGAGTCAACGGTCCCAGCATCGAGTTCATGATTCCCGCCGAAGCGCGCACGCTTGTGCCTGCCCGGGTTGCCGACGCGCACAAAGGCACCTTCGGCCACGTCTGCATAGTTGCCGGCTCGCGCGGCAAGACCGGTGCGGCCCACCTGGCCGGGATGGCGGCGCTCAGAAGCGGAGCAGGGCTTGCGACTGTCGCGACACCCGAGTCTTGTCTGCCCATAGTGGCGAGCATGGGCGCGGAGTACATGACGGTCGGGCTGGGCGAGACGGCCGATGGCTGCGTCGCCCATCGCGCATCGAAGGCCGTCCTTGGAGTCAGTTGCGATGTGGTGGCCGTCGGCCCGGGTCTTGGGACAGGACCCGAGCAGCGTGCGTTCGTCGCGGACATACTGGCGCATTCCAGCAAGCCGCTTGTCGTCGACGCGGACGCGCTCAATGTGCTGGCCGAGGACGGGCGTCGTTTCCGGGCTCGCAAAGGCCAGGTTGTGGTCATCACGCCTCATCCGGGAGAGATGGCGCGGCTCATCGGCAGCACGGCGGGTGACGTCCAGAACAGACGCATCGACGTCGCGAGTGCGTTCGCGCGGGATCGCGGTGTCATCGTGATCCTGAAAGGCTACCGGACAGTGGTGGCGGCTCCCGATGGCCGGGTATTCATCAACTCCACTGGCAACCCCGGTATGGCGACCGGGGGCAGCGGCGACGTGTTGACTGGCGTTATCGCGGCCTGGTTGGCCCAGATAGCCGACCCCGTGGATGCGTGCCGCCTCGCGGTCTACCTGCATGGCGCGGCCGGCGACATGGCCGCCAGTGTCGAGGGCCAGGTGGCGATGGCGGCCGGCGACATCCTGAGGCATCTCGGCGAGGCGGAGCTGACGCTGATGGCTCCGGCAGAACCCTCTGCCGGTCTCAGATGACGCGTGTGATCATCACGCAATCCGAAGGCGAGACCATGGCGATTGGCCGCCAACTCGGACCCACGCTGCCGATCGGATCGACCGTCCTGCTCCGTGGTGAACTGGGCGCCGGCAAGACGGCATTCGTACGAGGAGTGGCCGAAGGGATGGGCCTTGCCACCGATGACGTGAGCAGCCCGACCTTCACGCTGATTCAGGAATACCGCGGCCCGCTCCCGCTGTTTCACGTGGACTTGTACCGGATCTCGGCAGCAGAGGCGGACGACCTCGGCCTCGAGGAGTTGAATCAACAGGGTGTTGTCGCGATTGAGTGGGCGGAGAAGTTATCGCGCGCACCGGAGGGCGCCGTCGACGTGCAGATTGAAGATCTGGGCGGCGACGCGCGCCGGGTGACCATCGTCACACCGGACCAGGATCTTCCAAACTACTCCACCCGATAATTCGGCGCTTCCTTGGTGATGACGACATCGTGCACGTGGCCTTCGCGGACACCAGCCGGCGTCACGCGAATCATCCGCGCGTGCTCCTGGAGCAACGCGATCGTGCTGCAGCCCACGTAGCCCATCCCGGCCCTGAGGCCGCCCACGAGTTGATGGATGACGCCGGCCACGGTGCCGCGATACGGCACGCGGCCTTCAATGCCTTCCGGAACGAGTTTCTCGGATGCGCCATCCGCCTCCAGATCGAAGTCGTCCTGGAAGTAGCGGTCACGAGCGCCTTTCCTCATGGCGCCAATGGAGCCCATCCCGCGGTATTCCTTGAAGCTGCGGCCCTGATACAGCACGACCTCGCCCGGGCTTTCGTCGGTGCCCGCCAGCAGGCCGCCCACCATCACGCAACTCGCGCCGGCGGCCATCGCCTTGGTGATATCGCCCGAGTAGCGGATGCCGCCATCCGCGATGATCGGCACCCCCGCGGCACGACCCACCGCCGCGCAATCCAGGATGGCGGTGATCATCGGCACGCCAATGCCGGCGACGACCCGCGTCGTGCAGATGGATCCGGCCCCGATGCCGACCTTGACGGCATCCACTCCCAAATCAATAAGGTCCTTTGTCGCCTGTCCCGTCGCCACATTGCCGGCGACCAGATCAACGTCCGGGTACTTCCGGCGCAATTCCTTGACCGTATCCATGACCTTCTGGGCATGGCCGTGGGCGGTGTCGACCACCAGCACGTCAACATGGGCGTTGACCAGGGCTTCGGCCCGATCGAGCGTGTCGGCGCCCACACCAACCGCCGCACCCACGCGCAGTCGGCCAAGACTGTCCTTGCTGGCGGCTGGATACTTGATCACCTTCTGGATGTCCTTGACGGTAATGAGTCCCTTCAGCATGAACTGGTGGTCGACGACGAGCAGTTTCTCGATCTTGTGCCGATGCAGGATCTCGCGCGCTTCGTCGAGCGTGGTGCCAACGGGAACGGTGACCAGGTTCTCGCGGGTCATCACCGACGAGATGGGCCGGTCCACATTCGTCTCGAAGCGCAAGTCGCGGTTGGTGAGAATGCCCACCAGCTTGCCTTCCTTGGAACCGTCCTCGGTGATCGGCACCCCGGAAATCCGGTACTTCGTCATCAGAGCGAGCGCCTCGAAGATCTTATGGGTGGGCGAGAGCGTGATCGGATTGACGATCATGCCGCTTTCCGAGCGCTTGACGCGATCGACCTCTGACGCCTGTTCCTCGATGCTCAGGTTCTTGTGGATGATGCCGAGGCCGCCGTGCTGGGCCATCGCGATGGCCAGCCGGGATTCGGTCACCGTGTCCATCGCGGCACTGGCGACGGGCACGTTCAGGCGGATGTTGCGCGTGATCCGCGTGCTGACATCGACCTGATTGGGCAGGACCTGCGAGTGCCACGGCACCAGGAGCACGTCGTCGAAGGTGAGTGCGGTCACCGGTTCGCTGCCAGCGTGCATCATGCCTGCGGTCACCGAGTTCAGATCCATGCCTCATTCTCCCCAGACAGCCGCCACCCGCGGCGTCGATGTCATCAGTTTTGCGCTCCGTGACACTTCTTGTACTTCTTGCCGCTGCCGCACGGACACGGGTCGTTGCGGCCGACCTTGGGTTCGTCGCGTCGCACGGTCGTGATCGGCGCGTCGTCTCCGCCGGTCCTGGCCGGCCTGGACGCCTCGCCCGCTCCAACGGCGGCGCTGGCGGGGGCCCGGCCAAAGAACCCGGCATCGCCGCTCGGGGCACTCAACGTCAGCGGAGCGGAGCGCCGGCTGGCAGGCCGTCGAACGTGTGAACCGGCATCTTCGGACGCGACCGGCTTCAGCCAGAACAGGTATTGCACCGTCTCGTCGTCGATCCGGGCCTTCATATCCTGGAAGAGCGCAAAGCTCTCCTTCTTGTACTCGACGAGAGGATCGCGCTGCCCGTAGCCGCGGAGGCCAATGCCTTCTTTCAAGTGATCCAGGCTGTACAGGTGATCTTTCCACTGCCCGTCAACGATTTGCAGCATGATGTCGCGTTCGACGCGTTGGAGCAGTTCGTCCCCGACGTTTGCGACCTTCTCCTGATACCGTTTGCTGATCCGCGACCACAACTGGTCGCGCATTTCCCCGGCCGAACTCCCGGAGAAGTCGAGCGCAGCCGTCTCGGCACCATCCAGCGCAAACGTCCGCGTGGTTTCGCGCTTGAGCGCGTCGAGATCCCAGGTGTCTGGTTCCTGGGCCTCAACGCAGTACGTGTCGATGAGACCGTCCAACACGTCCTCGGCGAGACGCATCAGGTACGCCCGGCTGTCAATCACTTCACTTTCGTCGACGCGAATCCGTCCTTCGAGCAGTTCCCGGCGCAGCGCGTAGATATTTTCGCGCTGCTTATTCATCACATCGTCGTACTCGAGCAGGTGTTTGCGGATGGAGAAGTTCTGACCTTCGACCTGCTTCTGGGCCCGCTCGATCGCCCGGGTGACCATCCCGTGCTCAATCGGCACGCCTTCCTCCATTCCCAGGCGCTCCATCAACCCGGAAATGCGGTCGGACCCGAAGATGCGCATCAGGTCGTCTTCGAGCGACAGGTAGAATCGTGATGAGCCCGGATCGCCCTGGCGGCCGGCGCGCCCGCGAAGCTGATTGTCGATGCGCCGCGCCTCGTGGCGTTCGGTGCCGATGATGTGCAGACCTTCGTTGGCGACGACGGTCTCGTGTTCGGCGGCCGTCAGATCGCGGAGGTTTGTAAAGAGCCGCTCCCAGTCCGGCCGTTTGCACCGGTAGAACCCGTCGAGGTGATAGAAGTAGACGAACTCCTCGTCATCGATGAACTTCTCTTCCCCCTTCGGCAGTCGCTCGGCCAGATCATCGGCCAGGGCGCGCTGGCGAGCCATGAACTCCGGGTTGCCGCCAAGCAGAATGTCCGTGCCGCGGCCGGCCATGTTGGTGGCAATCGTCACCGCTCCGAACCGCCCGGCCTGCGCGACAATCTCGGCTTCCTGGGCGTGGAATTTTGCGTTCAAGACGACGTGTTTGACGCCGCGACGGCGGAGCATGCCGGCGAGCTTCTCGGACTTCTCGATGGAGACCGTGCCGACCAGTATGGGCTGTTTCTTCTCCTGCCGCTCGATGATGTCCGCCACGATGGCGTCGTACTTCTCAGTGGCCGTCCGATAGATGAGGTCCGGCAGTTCTTCGCGTCTCAGGACGCGATTAGGCGGCACAACGACGACTTCGAGGTTGTAGATCTTGGCGAATTCCTCGGCTTCGGTTTCCGCCGTGCCGGTCATGCCGGAGAGCTTGGCGTACTTCCGGAAGAAGTTCTGGAAGGTGATCGTCGCGAGCGTCTGATTCTCGCGTTCGATCTTCACCTTTTCCTTCGCCTCGACCGCCTGGTGCAACCCATCGCTCCATCGGCGTCCCGGCATCAGGCGACCGGTGAACTCGTCGACGATGAGCACTTCGCCGTCCTTCACCATGTAGTCGACGTCGAGCTTGAACAGCGAGTGGGCGCGCAGAGCCTGGTTGATGTGGTGGAGCAGCGGCATGTTGACCGGGTCATACAGCCCTCCCGGCTGGATGCGGTGCGCCAGCAGTTGCTCGCACTTGGCCATGCCGCTCTCGGTGAGCGTCACCGTCTTGTGCTTTTCGTCGACCAGGAAGTCGCCCGTCGCTTCGAGCGCCTCGCGCTCCTCGGCCTTCGCGTCGCCGTGCGTCACGGCGCCTGGTGCGAGTTTCGGGATCACCCGGTCGACTTCGTAATACAGGTCGGTCGACTGTTCCGCCGGCCCAGAAATGATGAGCGGCGTCCGCGCCTCATCGATCAGGATGCTGTCCACCTCGTCGACGATGGCGAACCCGTGGCCCCGCTGGACGTAGTGGGCCAGGTCGAACTTCATGTTGTCGCGGAGGTAATCGAACCCGAACTCGTTATTGGTGCCGTACGTGATGTCGCAGGCGTAGGCGTGCTGGCGTTCCTGGTCGTTGAGTTCGTGCTGAATGACGCCGACGCTCATCCCGAGAAAGCGGTAGATCCGCCCCATCCACTCCGAGTCGCGCCGTGCGAGGTAGTCGTTGACCGTGACGACGTGGACGCCTTTGCCGGCCAGGGCATTGAGATAGGCGGCGAGCGTGGCCACCAGCGTCTTGCCTTCGCCCGTCTTCATCTCGGCAATCATGCCGCGATGCAGCACCATGCCGCCGATGAGCTGAACGTCGAAATGCCGCATGTTCAACGTGCGTCGACCCGCCTCGCGGACGGCGGCGAACGCGTCCGGCAGCAAATCGTCGAGCGTTTCGCCGCGCGCCACCCGCTCCTTGAACAGGGTGGTCTGTCCCTGAAGTTCGTTGTCGCTGAGGGCGCGAACACGCTCTTCGCGCGCATTGATTTGGCTGACAGACGGCGTCAACTGCTTGAGCGTTCGCTCGTTCTGGGTGCCGAAGATCTTGGCCAGAAGGGTATTAATCATGTAGGGATCGCGCAAGACGGGGGGTATCCGATGATTGTAGGTAACCGCGCGCGGATCCGTCAAGGAACCGGCGGCTGACCACAACAACGGGGAATCAGGTTAGCGCGGGGAAACGAGCAACTGCAGCGGGTTGATAGCCTGCCCGTTCGTCATGACTTCGTAGTGCAGGTGGGGGCCGGTCGTACGCCCGGTGGCGCCCACGTAGCCAACCACCTCGCCACGCCGCACCGTTGCACCGACGCTCGCGGCAAACGCTGCCAGGTGGCCATAGCGCGTCTTGATGCCGAAGCCGTGGTCGATCACCAGCAGGTTGCCGTAGTTCCCGCTCCACGAGGCGCTCTCGACGACACCGTCGGCCGTCGCGACGATCGGCTTGCCGGGGTCCGTCGAAATGTCGAGGCCCTGGTGATACCCGGGGTCACCGGTGAGCGGGTCGGCCCGTTCGCCGTAGCCGGCGGAGAGCCAGCCGACCGTGGGCCAGATGGACGGTGTCGCAGCGGCCAGCGCCACGCGCCGATCCACATCGGTTCGCACCACGCGGAGCTGACTTTCAAGTCGGCCGAGCACGTTACGGAGCAGTCCGAAGGTGTCTTCCGGGGAGGACAGGGCCGAGGCCAGAAGCGATGACGATGCAGCCGTCGTGCCGCCACCCATCGCGCGCGCCTTGATCATCGTCGGCAGCTTCTGCATCGCCCGCGCGACTTCAGGATCAAGCGCCGATCGTGTGCCCAGTTCGTCGATCACGCCCTGAAGTGACGTGAGCTGCGTCGTCAGTTCGCCGGTTGCCGTACGGTAGCTGGCGTTTTCCATCTCAAGGGCGACGGTGTTCGAGCGCAGGGCCGACAACTCGGCCACGGTGCTCCAGCGAATCCCCAAGCCAACCAACACCGGCAGGGCAAACAGAAAGCCGACCGTCCCGAGCGTCCAGCCAAGTCTCACGGAGAAACGGCGGCCCACACCCGAGACGCGGTCAACGACGACGACGGTGTAACGGTGGGACAGAAATCCTGGCATCAGCCTCGTCTCAGGCGGGCGATTTGACCATCGCCTCCGGGACAGGGTTACCGGTACCGGCACACGAAGTCCGGTCCGAAAGTACGAATACCGGACTCTACCACACGAAACCGGGCATGGAAAGGGCGGCGGGCGTTAGACGCGAACATAAAGCGAATCATACCCCGTCAGGATACCAGCCGATATTGCAACGCCTCCGCCAGGTGCTCCGACCGGACATCGGCGTCGTCGGCGAGGTCGGCGATGGTCCGTGCGACGCGCAGGATACGGTCGTGGGCCCGGCCGCTGAGTGCGAGTCGGCGGATGGCCGCGTCCAACAACGCCCTTCCATCGGCATCGAGCTTCGCGTAACGCCGCAGCATCCGCCCTTTGAGCAACGCGTTGAGCCGAACGCCTGTTTCGCCACTTCGCGCGGCCTGGCGTTCGCGTGCCCGAAGCACGCGCTCGCGGATCAACGCCGATGACTCCTGTGGCCGCTCGTCGCCGAGTACATCAGGCGGAACCCATGGCACATCCACACACAGATCGATTCGATCGAGGAGAGGACCCGAGATCCGTCCCGTATAGCACTCGCGCTGGAGTGGCGTGCAGCGACACACGCGCACGGGATGCCCTGCGTATCCGCACCTGCACGGGTTCATGGCGCCGATGAGCAACACGCGAGCGGGGAATTCAGCCGAACGCGCAGCCCGCGCGATACGGATGCGGCCTTCTTCGAGCGGCTGCCGCAGCACTTCGAGGGCGCGCCGATCGAACTCGGGCATTTCGTCGAGGAAGAGCACCCCGTTGTGCGCCAGGCTCAACTCCCCTGGACGAGGCAGCTTCCCGCCGCCTACCAGTGCTACATCCGAGATCGTGTGATGGGGCGCGCGGAAGGGCCGTGCGGTGAGCAAACCCGACCCCGGCAACAGCAGGCCGGCCACCGAGTGGATCGACGTCGATTCGAGGGACTCTTCGTCAGAGAGCGGCGGGAGTATTCCGGGCAGCCGACGCGCGAGCATGGTCTTGCCGCTGCCGGGCGGACCGACGAGCAGCAGGCTGTGTTCGCCGGCAGCCGAGATCTCCAGCGCCCGCTTGGCGAGCGCTTGTCCGCGGACGTCGGCCAAATCGCCCCAGTCGTCGATGGCGGTGTCTGTCCGCGGCCGGGGTGCGGCAGCCGCCTCGGTGATCGGCTCGATGCCGTTGAGCACGTCGACGGCGGCCATCAGTGTCGCAACCGGCTGTGTCTGGACGCCACCGACCACCCGCGCTTCCGCGGCGTTGTTCGCCGGCACGAGCACCCGCGCGCATCCAGCCTTTCGAGCGGCGATCGCGACCGGCAACGTGCCACGCGCCGCCTGAATGGCCCCATCGAGCGAGAGTTCGCCGACGACGACGGTGTGATCGATCGTGCGCTCCAAGACGATGCCCGTGGCGGCCAGCACGCCGAGGGCGATCGGCAGGTCAAATGAGGACCCAATCTTCGGCACGTCGGCGGGACCCAGGTTGACCGTCACGCGCTGGTCGGGAAACGGGAAGCCGGAATTGCGAATCGCCGTGCGGACACGGTCGCGGCTTTCGCGGACGCTCGTATCCGGAAGACCGACCATCGTGAAGCCCGGGAGGCCGGACGACACATCAACCTCTACCTGGACGATGGTGGCGTCGATGCCGACAACGGCGGCGCTGAGGAGCGTGGCGAGCACGAGTGGGGAAGTGCAAACTCGAGGCCGCCGGCGCGGGCCACAAGACGGTGTGATTCTCTAACAATCAGGCGGAATCGCCAGACAAGCGCCTTGACCGGTCGCAAGATCTGCCACCGACACCAACCGTGGCCCTGGCAGTTTCTGCGACCTGCGAGGGGAGAGCGGGCTCAGGGACGATGGCCGCCCGAATGCTGGCGGCTTGTGGAGATCGTGAGTCGTTCGCCGGGCGTGATGCGGTCGCTCTTGAGGCCGTTCAACGAGCGGATGTTCGCGATTGTCGTGTGGAACTGCTGCGCGATCGAATAGAGCGAGTCGCCTTTCCGGACGTGGTAGGTGATCTTGACGCGATCCGCCGAATCTGAGACCGAGGGAGCCGCGCGGGCCGGAGCCGACCGGGCAGGTGTCGGTGCGGGCTCGGGCCGATCTGTTCTCGACGCCAACAGCGTGCTAAGGGCCAGCGGGATCACCAGTTTCTGGCCCGGCGTCACCGCGGTCTTCAAGCCCAGGTAGTTCGCCTCGGCAAGGTCGGTGCGGCGCACGTGCAGTTTGTTCGCGATGGTCGTCAACGACTCGCCGCGACGGACGGTGTGCCACTGGAGTGGCGCCAGTTCCTCAGGCGGCAACTCGCCCAGCCGCTGCTCGACCATCTGGGCCGTGCCCTTGGGAACGCGCAGGAGATAGGCCTCGCCTCGGACGGGCGTCGTCCAACGCCGCAGTTCAGGATTCAGCCGCTGAATGTCGTCCACCGATACCCCGGCCCACTCCGCGATCTTGCGGAGATCAGCCGGTCCCGGCAACGACACGGTCTCGTACTCGGGCGGCGCGACAGGCTCGAAGGTAAAACCGTACTGCGCCGGATTGCGGGCGATGACGATCGACGCCAGCACCATCGGCACGTACTCGCGGGTTTCCCGCGGCAGCGGCGACGCCTTGTCGGCCAGCGCCCAGAAATCGGGTTGCCCCTTCCGTTTCACGACGCGCTGAATGTACCCGGGACCGCCGTTGTACGACGCCAGCGCAAGGTGCCAGTCGCCATCGAACATCTCGCTCAGCAGCTTCAGATACCTCGCGGCGGCCAGCGTCGCTTTTTCGGGATTCGATCGCTCGTCGATGTACCAGTTCTGCGTGAGCCCCAGGGAGGTGGCCGTGCCCTTCATAAGCTGCCAGAAGCCCTTGGCCGACGCGCGCGACAGCGCGTCGGTTCTGAACGCGCTCTCGACAATCGGGATGTAGGCGAGATCGAGTGGCAATCCCTGCGACCGGAACGTGTTCTGAATCATCGGGAGGTACGGCATGCCACGTTGCATCGACGTCTGGAACCAGTCGTGCAACCGCCCCTGGAACACCTCGATCCACGAGAGCACTTTGTCATTGAGCGGGATGGGGACGTCGTGGAGCGTGGTCTGCAGATCCGCCGCCACGACCTCGCGGATTTCCGGTTTCGGCGTGGGTGTGTCCGACGTCGGCTGGTCGAGCAACTGGTCGATGGATGCGGGGACGGTCGGTTTCTCGGCGAAGCCGTCACCTTCGGCCAGCGTCCGCATCTCAAACGCGCTAATCCGATCGACGAGCCGGTCGAATTGCTCTTGAAGACGGCGATTGGAGCGAGCTCCGGACGGGGACTCCAGCAGGAGATCGATGGCGGCGTTGAACTCGACTTTCGCCCGGCTGAGGTGGCCGAGTTTCAACTCCGCAGCGCCGGTGTCGAACCTGGCTTGCGATTGGGCGATGAGCGTATCGATCGCGTCCGGTGGGGGAGTCGCACGCGGCGTCTCGGGAGTCGGCGAGAGTGCCGCCACGGTGGTCGGGGGTGCCGGCTGGGGCGTTGCCACTGGCGGACGACTCGCCATCGCGCCGCCGCAGGCCACAGCCAGCAGTCCCGCAAGCGCCGCGCAACCGCCCCGCAGCCAGAATCGTCGGTGCATCAACACATCCGGAATCGTCGTGGAGCCCTCGCGATCGATGACCGCGGGCAGACGTTGGCCACGTTAGCACGCAGATTGCGAGGCGGTCAACGTAAGTTCAAGCGCGTCAACAATAGCAGCGACGAGCGCCTGCCGCCTCGGGAGCCTGACGGGTTGCCTGTACGGGTGGCGACAGGTATCATTCCTTGATCGAGCCCTGCATCTGCTTTTGAACTGGTGAACTGAACATGCGAAGACTGATCGTCCTGGCCGGCATGGTGTTTCTGGTCGCCGCCTGCGGCAGCAAGAAGGACACCGCCGCGCCCCTTGGCTCCGCGACATTGGCACTCAATCACACCAAGATTCCCCTTGGGAGCCCGGTTGAGCTGACCTATCGATTCGAACTCGCGCCCGGCACCCAGTTGGGCAAGGACTACTGGGTGATGGCCCACTTCCTCGACGCCAATGACGAGCTGATGTGGACCGACGATCACAAGCCACCCGTTCCGTCGACGCGGTGGAAACCCGGCACGCCCATCGAGTACAAGCGCACGATGTTCGTCCCGCTCTACCCGTATATTGGCGAGGCGACCGTCACGATCGGTCTGTACATGCTTGGCACCAACGAACGCGTCCCGCTGTCGGGCCAGTTGGTGGGACAGCGGTCCTACCGCGTGGCGAAAATCCAGCTCCAGCCCCAGACCGACAACATCTTCCTCGCCTTCCTCGATGGCTGGCACGGTCCCGAGGTGGCGCCGCAGAATCAGTTCATCGAATGGCAGTGGACCCGGAAGGAGGCGACGATTCGCTTCCGTAATCCGCGGCGCAACGCCACGTTCTACCTGCACTACGATGGCATGCCCAAGGTCTTTCCCACTCCCCAAACCGCAACGATCACGATCGGGGACACTGTCGTCGACACGTTCCAGGTGGACACGGCCGACGAACAGATCCGGCGGATTCAACTCAAGGCCGCGCAGTTCGGGAACGACGACATGGTCGTGGCGCGCATTTCGCTCGATAAGTCGTTCGTCCCGGCGATCGTCACGCCGGGGAGCCGCGACACTCGCGAACTCGGCATCCGGGTGTTCCACGCATTTATCGAGCCTCAATAACGAACATGCCCGGCAGGTCTCCGGATTTCCGTGGCGGCCCCCTTCGGGATCGCAGCCGTCTTTTCGGCCTTCGACGATGTCTAAAGGACTGGTTGTCGACACGGGAGATCGCTTGAAGAGGCGGGCTCCTGTACGACAACCTGCTATAATCGCGCAACGCGTCTGGATCGCGCTAATTGTCTGACTCTCCATGGGTTGCGATGGAATATCGCTGCAGGCTGGGAACGCAAACGGGCGAAATCGTGGAGCAGTTCCACATGGCCGACGACGAGTCGGGCCTCCGGCACGATCTCGAACAGAAGGGCTTCTGCGTCATCGCGCTGCAGCCGAAAAGCGCGTTCGGGAGATTCTCGCTGCCCGTGGCGCTGGCGCGGCGCAAACGCATTCCGACGCGCGAGTTCCTCGTGTTCAACCAGGAGCTGGCCACGCTGCTGAAAGCCGGCATGCCCCTGGTCCAATCCCTCGATATTCTGCGCAGTCGTGTCGTGCACCCCACGTTCCGGTCAGTGCTCGATGCGGTGTACGAACGCGTCAGAGCCGGCAGTTCACTCTCGGACGCGTTTGCCGAACACGGCGACCTGTTTCCGGGCGCGTACACGGCGTCGCTGCTCGCCGGAGAGAAGAGCGGTAGCCTCGAGGGCGTGCTTCGCCGGTACGTGAGCTACATCAAGATGGTGGGAGTGGTGAAGCGCCGGATGGTCTCGGCTCTTGTGTATCCGGCCGTGCTCATCACGCTCGCGCTGGTCGTCGTCGGCATCATCGTGCTGAAAGTGGTGCCGGAGTTTTCGTCGTTCTACGCGAGTTTCGGCGCGGAGCTTCCGCTCGCCACCCGGGTGATCGTGAAGGGATCGGCACTGATTCGCGATCACGTCGTGCTGATCGCCGCCGTCGCGGCCGTGGCGATCGCCAGCGCGTGGAACTGGCTCGGACGCAAGGAGCAGCGGACCCGGTTCGACCGCGCCGTGCTCAAGTTGCCCTGGATCGGGTCGGTGGCGCAACGATTTGCGACATCTCAGCTGGCCAGGACGCTCGCCACACTGCTCGGAGGCGGCCTGCCGCTGGTGACTGCGATCGATATCGCCGCGCGTTCGGGCGGCAACCAACACTTGTCAGAACAGATGCGCGTGGTCGGCGCACGGGTCCGGGAAGGGGAGCCGTTTGCCGGCGCCCTGGCCTCACGGGGCGTCTTTCCCGAAGTGGCGATCAAGATGGCCGAGGTGGGCGAGGCCACAGGTGCGCTGCAGGACATGCTCACGAGCCTGGCGGATTTCTACGACGAGGAAGTCGAGACCGAACTGGCGCGATTTGTCGCCTTGATTGAACCGGCCCTCCTCGTCATCATGGGGTTGGTGATTGCGAGCCTGCTGCTCGCGCTGTACATGCCGCTGTTCCAGCTGAGTTCCGTGGTCGGCACACGGTACTAGCGGCGAGGGGAGTGTCCTGATCGTGAACGCGAACCGTTCAACCAACCCATCCACCCCGCCGAGCGAGCTGTTCGCCGATCGGACGTCGGACACGACTGGTGATCCTGCCGCCGAACTCGCGCACGCTCAACGTCTCGCGGAGCGGTACGGACTGGACTTCGTCGACCTCGAGCACTTCCGCATCGACCACGATCTGTTCCGTTCGATCCCGGCCGATCTGATGTTGCGATACGGCTTTGTGCCCTATCGCCGCGACGGCCGCACGCTGGCCATCGTCGTCTCCGACCCGAGTGACCTGGCCGTGCTCGACGAGCTTGAGGTCGTGCTGTCGACGCCCCTCCGCGTGATGGTCGGCACGCACTCCGCCATTGAATCGATTCTCCAGAAGAGCGAGAGTTCCCAGCGTGTCCTCGATGAAGCCACGGAAGGCTTCCAGATCCAGTTGCTGAAAGACGACGACACCAGCGACGAGAACCTCACGGTCGAGCGGCTGACGAGCGACATCAACCCGATGATTCGGCTCGTGGATTCCACCATCTTCACCGCCATCCAGCGCCGGGCCTCCGACATCCATATCGAGACACAGGACGATGCGGTCTGCGTGAAGTACAGGATTGACGGCGTGCTGCAGTCGGCGTTCCGGCCGATTGCCAAGCAGCACCACAGCGCCATCATCTCGCGCATCAAGGTCATGGCCGAACTCGACATCGCCGAGAAGCGCGTGCCGCAGGACGGACGGTTCCGGTTGCGCCTGCCGGGCAAGACCATCGACTTCCGCGTGTCGATCATGCCCAGTGTCCATGGCGAGGATGCCGTCATCCGCATTCTCGACAAGGAGTCGATCAGCGAGCAGTTCAGCGAGCTTCGGCTCGACATTCTCGGGTTCCCCGAGGCCGAACTGCGACGCTTCCGCAAGTACATCGCGGAACCCTACGGCATGGTCCTCGTCACGGGGCCGACCGGCAGCGGGAAGACGACCACGCTCTATGCGGCGCTCTCCGAGATCAAATCTCCCGAAGACAAAATCATCACGATTGAGGATCCGGTCGAATACCAGTTGAAGGGCATCACGCAGATTCCGATCAATGAGAAAAAGGGCCTGACCTTTGCGCGCGGCCTCAGGTCGATCCTGCGCCACGATCCCGACAAGATCATGGTCGGAGAAATCCGCGATCCGGAAACAGCACAGATTGCGATTCAATCTGCTCTGACCGGCCACCTGGTGTTCACGACGGTTCACGCGAACAACGTGCTCGACGTGCTCGGTCGCTTCCTCAATATGGGGGTCGAACCGTACCAGTTCGTGTCGGCCCTCAACTGCGTGCTGGCCCAGCGGTTGGTGCGATGCATCTGCGCGCATTGCAAGCGGCCGGCGACGATCTCGCGCGCCATGCTCGAGGAGTCTGGACTGGACCCGGTGGGCATGCAGTCGCACGTCTTCTACGAAGGCGCCGGCTGTATCGAGTGCGGCGGGACCGGATACAAAGGGCGCACGGCCATCTGCGAACTCCTTGATCTGTCGGACCGGATTCGGGAGATGATTCTCGAACGCAAGCCCACGTCCGAGATCAAGAAACAAGCCCGAGACGAGGGGATGCGCTTTCTGCGGGAGAGCGCCGTCGAGACCGTGATGCGGGGGCTCACGACACTGCGCGAGATTAACAAGGTGACGTTCGTCGAATGAGACTGCCACGCATGCTGCGCACGCCACCTCCAGCGGTGGCCGTCGACATCACGCCGCGCCATGTGGCGGCCGTCGAGGTGTCTGGCAGCACCGCAGCCGGGTTCCGCGTCACCCGGTACGGGGTCGAACCGTTGGCCGCCGGCGCCGTGGTTCCGTCTCTGAACGCGTCGAACGTCGCACGGCCCGCAGACCTCACAGAGGCCCTGCGGCGCGTCTGGGACCAATTGGGGCACCGTCCGAAGCGGGTGGCGCTGATCATTCCCGATGGTGTCGCCAAGGTGTCGTTCGTCCGATTCCAGCAGGTCCCCGCTCGAACGTCCGATTTGGACGAGTTGATCAGGTTCCAGATCAAGAAAGCGGCACCGTTCCGGATCGAAGAGTCGCAGATCTCGTACAGCAAAGGCCTGGAGACGGCCGACGGCCAGGAATTCGTCGTCGTGCAGGCTCGGCGCGACCTGATCGGCGAGTATGAGGCGGCCTGCCAGGCGTCCGGCGCGACGGCGGGCATGGTGGACCTGGCGACCTTCAATGTCGCCAATGCGGTGATCGCCGGCGATCCGGCGCTGAGGGGGGACTGGCTGCTCGTGCACGTGACCCCGGGTGGCGCGGCCCTCGCGATTCACCGCGGCCGCGATATCGCCTTCTTCCGTCACCGTGGCGGCGAGGGCGATGGCAACCTTGGCGATCTCGTGCACCAGACGGCCATGTTCTACCAGGATCGCCTCGGCGGCGCGGGATTCACCCGGGTGCTGGTGGCCGGCGGCACACAGGCCGACGGCCCGCAGACAGCACGCAAGACCATTGAGACCCGCCTGGACAGGTCGGTCGAAGAGGTCGATCCAATGAAGGCCGTGAGTTTTGCGGATCGCACGTCGCTGCCGCCCGATCTGGCCGATGCCCTGACGGCCTCAATCGGTCTGGCGATTGCGCAGCGAACCGCCGACACGGACAGGGATTTCTAGAGATGCTCAGACACAACCTGTCCACGCGGCCTTTCTATAATGAGCGCGCGGTCCACGTCGTGCTGGCAGTGGTGTCGCTCGTGGCCGTTGGGGCCACCGCGTTCAACGCGTGGCAGTTCTCCGTCCTCTCGGGCCGGACTGGTCAGTTGGAGTCGGGGCTCCAGACCACCGAACGGAAGGCCGACGACTTGCGTACCCGTGCCGCCAGGCTTCGGACTTCCATCAATCCAAAGGAACTCGACTCGACGATCGCGGCTGCCGATGAGGCCAACATCCTGATCGATCGGCGCGTATTCTCGTGGACGGAGCTTTTCAACCAGTTTGAGACGACGCTGCCCGAATCGGTCCGTATCACCTCGGTGCGTCCCCGGATCGATCGTGGCGCAGGCATGACTGTGTCGGTCGTGGTGGTGGCGAAGAACGCGGAAGGCATTGATACCTTCATCGAGAAACTGGAGAAGACGGCGGCCTTTACCGGATTGCTCTCACGCGAGGAGTTCGTCCGGGAGGATGGCACGCTGCAGGCCTCGCTCGAAGGACAGTACACGCCCGGCCTGTCGCGGGCGGCCCGGCCGAAGGCGGTGCGGCGATGACGGGCGGACTCCTGGGGCGCGTCGTGCGCGAGAAGCGGGCCGTCGTGCTGATCCTGGCGGTCGCGTTGCTGGCCAACCTCGCGATCGCGGCGCTGGTCGTGTATCCGATGTCGGCTTCGGTCCAAACCGGCGAGCAGCAGGCAGAGATCGCCGCGCAGGCCCTGCGCGCCGCGCAACGAGAATTCGCCACCGCCAACGCCACGATGACGGGCAGGACCCGCGCGACCGACGACTTGAGGCGCTTCTACACGAAGCTCCTACCCGCAGATCTCGCCGGCGCCCGGCGGGCGACGTACCTCAAACTGACGCAACTGGCACGCGATGCGGAACTCAAGGCGCAGCGGCGCCTGGAAGAGGTCCACGAGCCGCGGCAGGACGAGGTGGACGCCGGAATCACGCTGGCGAGACTGGCCATCTCGATGGTGCTCAAGGGCGAGTATGAGAGTGTTCGCCAATTCCTCAGAGACATCGAAGCGGCCAGCGAATTCATCGTCATCGACAACGTGGCGTTGGCGGAAGGCGCCGAGCCTGGCTCGGCGCTGGTCCTGACGGTGGAATTGTCGACCTACTACCGGATGGCGAGCCATGGGAATTAGTCGAAATCGGCTCGTCACGCTGGCCGTCGTGATCGCGATCCTGGCGGTGACGATCTGGTGGCAGTCCGCCGGCGATCCGGCGCCTGTCGCGCCGTCAGGGACGATGGCGCCGTCGGGTGGTCAACAGAGTGCATCGCCTCGTCCTGGCGTGGCGAAGGCGGTTCCTGTTGTCGCCCTGACGCGCTTGAGCCGAGAGGCACCAGAGCCAAGCGATACGGGTCGCGATCCGTTCCGATTCTCCGCGAACGGGCCCGGTTCAGGACGCGCGGGTGCGGGAACTGCGTTGCCGGTGACATCGGCCCCGCGGCCAGTCGCCAGCTCGGTCGAGTCGGCCGGTCCGCCACCACCGCCGCCGATACCGCTGAAGTTCATCGGGGTGGTCTCGAGGGGCGCAGGCACGAAGATCGCGATGCTCACCGACGGCCGTGGGGTCTATTACGGGACCGAAGGATCTGTCATCGAAGGGCAGTATCGCATCGTCCGAATCGGCCAGGATTCGATCGACATGACGTACCTGGACGGCCGCGGCCGCAGGACGATTCCGCTGTCCGGAAGCTAGAAGTTGGCTGTCAAGCGCGGCTGTCACGGAGCGTGGGAATGTTGAGCATGCAGAGACTGCACACTACACGGTGGACGTCGACCTCGGTCCGCGGGATGGTCCTCGTCTGCGTGGTCGGCGCGCTTGTGACGGCGTGTTCGACAGGCGGCGTCTTCCAGCGTGGCGGCCAGGCGGCCATGCGTGGCGACTGGGACATGGCAGTGTCCTACTACAGCGCCGCCCTGCAGGCCCAGCCGAACCGCGTCGAGTACCGGATGGCGCTGGAGCGGGCGCAGATTGCCGCCGCGCAGATCCACTTCGACAAGGCACGTGATATGGAGCGGCGGGATCAGCTCGACGTCGCCCTGATGGAATACCGCAAGGTGGTCGAATACCACCCGGGCAATCAGGAGGCTCGCGGGAAGATCGCCGGGATCGAGCAGACCATCCGGGATCGCGTCGAGGCGGCGCGGCCGCGTCCCGCCATCGAGGCGATGCGGGAAAAGGCGCGGAAGGCTCCGGCCGAACCGATGCTGAATCCGAAGTCGCGCGATCCGATTGACTTTACCTTCCGCGGTCAGTTGCGAGACCTCCTGATCGGGATGGGCGCGGTGGCGGGCATCACCGTCAATTTCGACCGCGACTTCCAGGAAAGGCTCTACAGCGTCGACCTGAAGAACATCTCGTTCGAACAAGCGCTGCAGCAGGTGACTGCCGCCAATCAACTGTTCTACAAGGTGCTCGGCGAAAGCAGCATCATCATCGTCCCGGACACCGCGCAGAAGCGGCCAGCCTACGAGGAACTGGCGGTCCAGCCCTTCTACCTGTCGCACGCCGATCCGACCGATCTGATGACGCTCATCAACACGATCGTGCGAGTGTATCCGCCGACCATGCAGACCATTCAGCCGGTGCTCTCCGCAAGTAAGGCCAGCAACGTGCTCCTGGTGCGGGCGACGGTCCCGATGCTGCAGATTATCGGAAAGATCATCGAGGCCAACGACAAGCCGCGTGCGGAAGTGGTCATCGACGTGGAGATTCTCGAGGTCAATCGGAGCCGGGCGAAGCAGTATGGATTCGAGTTGAGCCAGTACCAGCTCGGCCTGACGTTGTCTCCGGAATCCGCGCCGGCCGCCGGGACCACGAGCGGAACCACGACGACGAGCACGCCGGGGCCGTTCAATCTCAGCACAGTGTCCAAAGGCGTGAGCACCAACGATTTCTACGCTGCGGTGCCCACCGGCCTCATCAAGTTCCTCGAGTCCGACACCAACACCAAGGTCATTGCCAAGCCTCAGTTGCGGGGAACAGAAGGCGAAACGCTGATCCTGAACCTCGGCGAGGAAGTCCCGGTACCGAGCACCACGTTCACTCCAATGCTGTCGGGGGGGACGGCGTACAGCCCGATGACGTCGTTCGCGCTCAAGTCGATCGGCGTCAACATGGAGTTGAAGCCGCGGGTGACGTACGAAGGCGACGTCATCATCGAACTCAAACTCGAGGTGAGCGCCCAGGGCGCGGACAGGAACGTCGCGGGGCAGAACCTGCCATCGTTCACGTCGCGAAAAGTGGGCACGAAACTGCGCCTGCGCGACGGCGAATCTAACCTGCTGGCTGGACTGCTGCGCGAGGACGAGCGCACGTCGCTCAAGGGATTGCCCGGGACGCTGCACATCCCCATCTTGTCCAGGTTGTTTGCCTCAAACGACAACACGGTGGCGCAGACCGACATCGTGATGCTGCTGACGCCGCATATCGTGCGGACGCATGAACTGACGCAGGAGAACTTCATGCCGATCTACATCGGCTCGCAGCAGAATCTGGGTCTGAGCGGACCACCGCCCACGCTCGGACAGACAACCGAGCCTGAGATCGTGCCTCAGGCCGCCGCACCGCCGACGCCTCAAGCAGGCCTCCTCGCGCCAGGAACCGTGGTGCCCGGGCCGCCCGGATCGCCCATCAAGGCCGTGATTCCGGCCGGTAGTTCTCCGATTCCCGGAACCGTTGGCGTGCCTGCACAGCCAGCCGCCGCGCCGCCGGCGGTACCCCCCGCACAGCCACCACAGGGCGTCGCACCACCCGCGCAACAGGCGGCCGCGCCTCCTGCACAACCACCGCCGCAAGTAGCGCCCGCGGCTGCTGCGCCATCAGCGCCGCCGCCCGCCAAGGCGGAAGCGCAGACGCAAGTGCTGGTGGGAGCACCAACAACGCCCATGATGGTGGCAGGTGGGCCGTACACGGTGCCCCTCGCGATCTCCGGGGCCTCGAGACTGAGCACCGTGACCTTGTCGGTCACCTTCAACCCACGCGTCTTGCGCGTGCGGCTCCCGCAAGAGGGCGACTTCATGCGGAAGGGCGGAGCGAAGGTGACCTTTGCGCACAAGATTGACGAGACGGCCGGGCGGATTGATCTGACGTTGACCCGCGCAAACGACACTGTGGGGGCATCCGGCGATGGTGTGGTCGTGGGTATCATCTTCGACGCGATTGGCGCTGGCACATCGACGCTGACCGTGGCCGGCGTGGCGACCGCACCTGGCGGTACCACGGTTCCCCTCCAATTCGTGCCAGCGACGGTGACGGTGCGGTAGGCCCGGCGGGATCGGCGATGACGATGAGAGTAGCGGCTGCGAATCGGCGGACGAGGGGCGCTGGAGGATTCACCTTCATTGAACTCCTCGTCGTCACGACGATTCTGCTGATCCTGTCGGCGGCGGCGATGCCGCTCGCGCGGGTCACGATTCAGCGACAGAAGGAAATCGAGTTGCACCGGGCCCTGCGCGAAATCCGGACGGCGATCGACAAGTACAAGGACGCCGTCGATCAGGGTGTGATCGGCGGAATCGAGGTGAAAGCCGGCAGCGAGGGGTACCCCGCTGATCTCGACACGCTTGTTGAGGGCGTGACGCCCCTCAACGACATGACCGGCCGGAAACTGAAGTTCTTGAGGCGCGTTCCGTTCGACCCGATGACTCGCAGCGATGGATGGGGCATGCGCTCGTACCAGGACAGCCCTAAGTCGAGTTCGTGGGGCCGGCAGAATGTATTCGACGTGTACACGAAGAGCGAGGGCGTCGCGCTCGACGGGACCAAGTATCGTGATTGGGACTGACCGTCGCCGCATCGGCTCGTCGCGGGCTCGCGCCGCATCCTGGCCCGCCGGGTTCACGATCATCGAACTGCTCGTTGTGGTGTCGATCATCGTGATCCTGGCCGGCCTCGCGATGGCGCAGTACCGCAACAGCGTGACCCGGGCTGAGGAGGCTGTGCTCAATACGGATTTGTTCCGAATGCGCGATGCGCTCGACCAGTACTACGCCGACAAACAGCAGTACGCGCCAACGCTCGACGCGCTGGTCACCGAGGGGTACCTTCGACAGATTCCGAAAGACCCGTTTACCGGATCCGTCGACACGTGGCAGACGGTTCAGGCCGAGCCGGACCCGAGCAATCCGTCGGCCGAACCAGGAATCTATAACGTCAAGAGCGGCTCGGACCGGAGCGCGCTTGACGGCACCCGATATGCGGAATGGTGATGGACCGAAGTCCTTCGATTCATAAGTTCGTTGGCGAACTTATTCACTCAGGACTTCGTGCTGAGCGAGCAGTGTTCAACGGATCGCTTCGTAAGAATAGGCGACCGTCGTCGCGAGTCGAAGCACTCAGGGAGCAGGCCGGTATGACACGACAGAATCCGACAACGGCACGGCGCCACAGCCGATGGCTGCAGGCATGCGGACTCGCGTTGGGGCTGCTGCTGACGGCGTCCTGCAGCAAGGCGTCGCTGATGGCGCCCAGCAGTAGCACGCTGACGCTCCTGGTGAGCCGCACGACGGTCGGCCTCAGCGCCTCGGTGACTGTCACCGCCCTGGTGAATGAGTCGAGCGGTACGCCGGTCCACGATGGCACCGTCGTCGCCTTCTTCTCAACCCTCGGGACGATCAGTCCTGCGCAGGCGACCACGACGAATGGCCAGGCCACCGTGCAACTGCTGACGGGCACGCAATCTGGCGTCGCGGAGATCACCGCGACATCCGGTGGCGCCAAACTCGCGTCGACCGTCAAGGTCGGCGTGGGCGCCGCGGCCGTGGCCCGTGTCGACCTGATGGCCAGTCCCACGTCATTGCCTTCGATCGGCGGCACCACGTTGTTGACCGCCACCGTGAGTGACGGCGACGGCAATCGTCTCTCCGGGATCCCGGTCACCTTCTACACCGACAACGGGAACCTCGACCAGAGCGGTGTGAGCACGAATAGTAATGGACAAGTCCAGGGCCAACTGACGACGACGGTGAGAGCCAGCGTCACCGCATCAGTCGCCGGGGGCACCAGCGGGTCGGTGAGATCCGATCCGGTGATCATCACCGTGAGGACCCAACCGACGGCGTCGTTTGGCACCGTCACGGTCTCGGGGTTCCAGGCCACCTTCGTGTATTCCGCGTTTCCGGGAGCGGGTGGCGCGGCGGTCACCTCCGTGAGCATCACGTTCGGGGATGGCACGTCACAGGGATCACTTTCACCGGGCAACCAATCCGTGGTGCATGTGTACCCCAGGATTGACAACTTCTCCGCACTCCTGACCGTTACCGACGCCGCCGGGGAGACCATGACCGCCTCGACGACCGTCGTGGTGAAATGATGCCGGGCGCGCACGCGCGACTCACTGGCCAGAGCGGCTACGCGATGGCGGTGCTCCTGGTGACACTTGCCGTGATGGGCGTTGTGATCGGTGTGGCGATGCCCATCTGGCGAACAGTCATCCAGCGGGAGAAGGAAGAGGAACTGATCTTCCGCGGCCGGCAGTACACCAGGGCGATCGGCCTCTTCCAGCGCCGCTTCGCCAATACCTACCCGCCGTCGTTTGACATGCTGGTCGAACAGAAATTCCTGCGCAAGAAGTTCAAGGACCCGATGACCGAGGACGGCGAGTTCCAGGTTCTGTACCAGGGATCGGCGCTCGCGTTGCCTGGTGGTCGCGGCAGTCAGTCGGGCACGACCGGTCTGCAGACGGGCAGCGGGGCCAGCGCGTTCGGCGCGGGGTCCCAGGGCGCCGTCATCGGTGTCGCCAGCAGCCGGCAGGGTGAACTGCCCTCCATGATGAGCATCACGGGCGGACGAGGCGGCACGGGACCCCAAGTCGGCGTCATCGGTGTCGCCAGCAAGAGCACCGACAAGTCGATCAGGATCCTGGATGGCCGCTCGCGGTACAGCGAGTGGCAGTTCATCTGGCAGCCCACCGCAGCGCCGGGACGTGGCGGCGGTGCGAACCAACCCGGAGGTCGTGGCGGCAGGGGAGAACAGGGTGGTTTCGGCATGCCGGGTTCCGGCGCAGGGCCAGGTCGTGGACAGGGAGGCGGCCGCCAACCAGGTAGCGGCCGTCAGGGTCCTGGGATTCCACCGTCCGCCTGAAACATTGGGTCAGACCCATTTTCTCAAAGGAGAGCGTCGATGACAGCGTCGTGTACTGCGCGCCGGACCTGTTGGATGGGTTCGGCCGCGCCCGCCCGCGGATGCACTCGGTTGGTGAGCAGCACGACGTAGAGGCCGACTCTCGGATCGATCCAGAGCGATGTGCCTGTGAATCCCGTGTGTCCAAACGCATCGGGCGACATCCGGCCTCCGCACGAAGAGGTCGGGCGCATGGTGTCCCAGCCAAGTGCGCGTGAACTTTCCGGAACCGCAGAGGGCGTCACAAACGTCCGCATCGTTGCCTGACGAGCCAGTTGGCGAGTTCCGTTTTCATCGCCCCTCAGCGACGCCATCACCGCACGAGCAAATTGCCCGAGCGCGCCAGCCGTGCCAAAGAGGCCCGCATGGCCCGCCACCCCGCCAAGCGCCCAGGCATTGTCATCGGCGACGTCGCCAACCAGCAGACGGCCCCGCCGCGAATCGACCCGCGTCGGGGCGATCCGTTCGAGCCAGTCGGCCGGCGGCCGATACGTCAGCGCCGTCGCCCCGGAGTCGCCGAGGACGTCATGGAGGATGCGCGTCAGCTGTTGGTCCAGCGTGGCGCCGCCCGCTGCTTCGAGGGCGCATCCCAGCAGGATGAAATCGAGATCGCTGTAGAGCGAGGCGGTTCGCGGCTCGTACTCCAGCGTGCACCGATCGAGAGCCGCGACAAACTCCGTCCGGCTGGTGCACGTCTCGAATAGTGGCATCCACGCCGGCAGACCAGCGCAATGCTCGAGCAGATCCCGGATGGTCGTCGCTTGTCGATCGGCGTTCTGCCATCCGGCCACCCACGACCGGACAGGGGAGTCGAGTTGCACGACGCCGCGGTCGACCAGGCGCATGGCGATTGTCACCGTGGCAACGACTTTCGTGAGCGACGCAAGGTCGAAGACCGTTTCGATGGTCGTGGAGCGAGCCAGCGCCTCGTAGGTGAGCGTGCCAAACGCCTCGGTCCACAGCACTTCGTCAGCCGTGCCGACCTCGATTGAGGCGGCAGGGAACACTCTTGCGGTAATCGCGTTCCCGATCACGCGACGGATCGGCTCGATCTCTCTGATGGCTGGACTCAAGGACGTCAGGTGGATTCGGTGGTCGAGCCGTGAGCGTCCAGCAGACCCCGGAGGCGATTCTCGATATTCTCATCGAGCGCGTCGCGCATCAACCCCTTGGCCTTGCGCAGTCGCGACAACGACCTGGCATACGGCAGCCCGGTTTTCTGCATGACGATGGCCGCCTTGGCGTTCCAGTGGGCACGCTTGAGAATCTTCTCGGCGCCAGCCTGATCAAGGCCCGTCACGATGCCGACGATGCGCATGGCCCGATCCTTCAGCTTCTCCGATGTCGACTGCACATCGACCATCAGGTTGCCGTACGTCTTGCCGATGCGCACCATGGCGGCGGTCGACAGCATGTTCAGCACGAGCTTGGTCGCGCTGGCGGCCTTCAATCGGGTCGATCCGGCGATGACCTCGGGACCCACGCCAAGCGCAATGGTGATGTCGACGAACGTCTGCAGCTCGGAGGCCGGATCGCAGGTGACGAAGATGATCCGCGCACCGGCCCGGCGCGCCGACGCGAGACCGCCGCGCACGAACGGCGTCATCCCGGAGGCCGAGACGCCCACAAAGGCGTCGCGCCGGCTCGGGCGCATTCTCGCCACCGTGCGGGCACCCTCTTCGTACTGATCGTCGGCGCCTTCGCGGGGCCGGAAGAAGGCCGACTTGCCGCCGGCCATCACGGCCTGCACCATGTCTGGTGAGGTACCAAACGTCGGGGGCATTTCCGCGGCTTCGAGGACTCCGAGGCGGCCACTCGTGCCCGCACCAACAAACACGAGGCGTCCCCCTTTGCGGAGCGCCTGAGTGATAATGTCGACAGCCAGCGCAATACGCTCACGCTCGCGCGCAACGGCCGCCAGCATCTTGCGGTCCTCACCGAGCATCACGTCGATGATTTCGGCGGGCTCAAGCTTGTCGATGGCCAGGCTGGCTGGATTGATGGCCTCGGTTGGCAACTGCTGCCACTTAGACGGAAGCGGCATGAAACACCCCGTGACGCACAAACGGCAACGGCCGATACTAGCGCCCACAGGTACGGGTGTCAAACCGCGTGGTCGGCCTGATGGCGAGCACGGCGGCTCTGCGCGGGCCTTTGACGAGTATCTCGACTTCCTCCGCGTGGAACGGCGTCTGGCGGACAATACGGTTGAGAACTATGCCCGCGATCTCGCGAGGCTCGGCGCGTTTGCCGCCGCCAACGGTGGAGACTTTCGCGCGCTGACCCGGCAGGATCTCGAGCGGTTCGTTCGCAACCTGGTGTCTGACGAACTCGCCCCGCGGTCGGCCGCGCGTCTGGTCGCCACCGTACGGGGATTCTATCGATATCTGGTACGCGAAGGACGTCTCGAGGCCAGTCCGGCCGACGAACTTCGCGCTGCGCGCCCTTGGCCATCATTGCCGACGTGCCTGAGCCCAGACGAAGTTGATCGTCTGCTGGCGCTGCCCGATCCGTCGAAGCCAGCAGGTCTTCGGGACAAGGCCCTGATTGAAGTGCTGTACGCGACCGGCCTGCGGGTCTCCGAACTGGTGGGTCTGCGAGCCGCCGATATCCACCTGTCGGCGGGCTACCTGACGTGCACCGGCAAGGGAGACAAGCAACGAGTCGTGCCGATTGGCGACGAGGCCGTCCGGTGGGTGAGGCGCTACCAGCAGGAAGGGCGGCCCAGACTGATACGCCAACGGTCGACGTCCCGCCTGTTCGTCAACACGCATGGCGGCCCGCTCAGCCGCGTGGGATTCTGGAAGATTCTCAAGGCCTACGCGCGACAGGCCGATCTGCGCCAGAACGTGAGCCCGCACGTGCTCAGGCATTCGTTCGCCACCCATCTGCTGGAACGCGGCGCTGACCTGCGCGCCATCCAGATGATGCTGGGCCATGCGGACCTGTCGACCACGCAGATCTACACACACGTACTCGAATCCCGATTGCGAACGATCTACGACCAGTTTCATCCCCGCCGGTGAAGGCGAGAAGGACACCCGCAGTGAAGCGCATATTGATTGTCATCCTGGTGGCTCTTGGCGGGTGGGCCGCCTGGTCGCTGGTCACGCTTCCGCCGGCGGCTATCGCGTTGCCTGTCGTCGCGACGACCCGTCCGGTCGTGACCGGCGCGTACCACATCCACTCGCGGGCGTCTGACGGCACGGGAACGGTGGAGGAGATTGCCGCGGCGGCGGGGCGCGCCGGATTGAACTTCCTGATCCTGACCGACCACGGCGATGCGTTTCGCACGCCAGCGCCGCCCCGGTACTACGGGCGCGTCCTGTGCATCGACGCGACGGAAATCAGCACGACCGATGGCCACTACGCCGCGATTGGGCTTGGCAAGCCTCCGTACCGGCTGGCTGGCGAAGCACGCGACGTCATAGAGGATGTGGCGAGACTCGGTGGGTTTGGTGTGGCCGCGCACCCGGACTCGGGCAGAGACTCGCTCAAGTGGAACGAGTGGGACGCGCCGTTTGACGGCATCGAATGGCTGAACGGCGACTCGCAGTGGCGCGACATGTCGGCGTGGCAGTTCTTTCCGATCCTCGTGCAGTATGGCGTCCGACCGGCAGAGACGCTGGTATCGCGATTCACCCGCCCGCAGACGGTGCTCGATCGCTGGGACCGCCTCACCGCCCGACGGCCCGTCGTGGCGCTCGCCGCCAGCGACGCGCACGCCAGGCTTGGACTGCGAGGTAAGGGCGATCCAGATGAGGACTCGCTCTACCTGAAGCTTCCGTCCTACGAGGCGGTATTCCGGGCCTTCTGCCTGAGTGTGGACGTGGACGCGGCGCCAACCGGCGACGCGGCAAACGACGCGCAATCGATCGTGTATGCCCTCAGGAACGGACGCGTATCCACCACGATGTCGGCTCTGGCGACACCTGCCAGTTTCACGTTTGCCGCCTGGTCGGGATTGGCGGCGACGCGGCAGGGAGGTGCGCTGCCGCTGGAACACGGCGTCATGCTGAGGGCGTCGGCCAACATCCCGCCAGGTGGCTCGCTGGTGCTGCTGAAAAACGGAAAGGTCGTGCAGGAAGAACAGAGCCAGACGATCCGCTTTGCGACCGACCAGCCTGGCATCTTCAGGGTCGAGGCGCGACTGCCCGGCGCATCAGGCACCCACGCGATGCCCTGGATCCTGAGCAACCCGATCTACGTCGGTGTCAGACCGCAGGAGCCAGTCGACAGTCCGGCGCCACTGACCGATGCCACGCCGTTTCCGGCATGGGCCGACTGGCAGATCGAACACGATCTGTCATCCACGGGAACGGCCACGGCGGTGGCGACCGGGGCGGCGCCGCCACAGCGCCGGTTCCAATTCCGTCTGGCCGACGGGGGAGCGACCAGTCCCTTTGTCGCCATGGTCACGTCCGTCGTCGACGTGTTGCACGATGCCGACCGGTTGCGCTTCAGCATCCGCGCGAGCCGCCCTCTGCGGGTGTCCGTTCAGGTTCGCCTCAAAGGCCGGGCCGTTGATCGACGCTGGGCGCGATCGGTGTATGCGGAGCCGGCGGCGCGCATCGTCACGGTCTCGCTGGCTGATATGCGCGTGGCTGGAACAGGCGAGCGGGCACCGCTCGACCGCAGCCAGATCGACTCGTTGCTGTTCGTCATCGACACGGTCAACAGCAGACCCGGCGACGAAGGCACGATCTGGATTGAGGCGCTCGGCACGGAGCGCGGGGATCAGGTCCGCACGGTGAGCAGCAAGTAGATGGCGACTGCGGCGAACAGGATATTGGCGGACCATGCCGCCAGCATCGGCATGATCAAACCGCCGGTTCCGAGCGCCCCGAACACGCTGTCGGCGATGCGGTAGACGACCGCGAGGGCGATACCCAACCCGATGCCGTACATCGCGCCACGTCGGCCGGTTGTCACGGCAAACGGCACCGCGATGAGCATCATGATCAGCGTGACCCACGGGAACGACACCTTGCGATGCAGGGCCACCTCGTCCTTCACGACATTGAAGCCGACGGTCCGCATCTCGGCGATGTAGCGCTTGAGTTGACCGTACGTCATCCGGTCCGCGTCCACTGGCTCGGTGACGAAGAACTGGGGCGGTTCCATCTGGAAGCTGGCGGAGGGTACCGGCCTGAAACTGCGTTCCTCGACGCGGCGATCGAACTCGCGCGTCCAGCCGTCCTTGCCATCCCAGGCCACCAGGTCCTCGCGTCCCGTGGCGTGCCCACTGAAGGACGCCGTCCGGAAGAAGGAACGGCTCTGTATCCTCCAGGCCTTGCCAGCGAAGCGAAACACTGACAGGACATCGAGCTCGTTCCGCTGCGCATCGAAGAAGACGTAGTTGTAGATGTCGCCGTTCTTGGCCACCAGCCACTTGCGATTGCCTATGTCGAAGGTGAGTGGCGACCCGCCCCGAATCACGTGCAGCAGCGCGTCCGCGCGTTTGTTCGACGGGGCGAGAACCCGTTCCTCGAGCAGGAACAGCGCCCCGCCCGCCAGCAGCGCGAACAACGCCAGCGGAACCGTCGTGCGGTACAGGCTGATCCCGCACGCCCGCATCACGACAAGTTCACTGCTGCGTGTGAGCAGGCCAATGGTCACGAGCCCGCCGATCAGCACGGCCAGTGGGATGCAGAAGTACACGAACTGGGGCGTGGCCCAGTAGAGGTACTCGATCAACGTCTGGACCGTGGCCTGGCCCTTGAACAGTTTTTCTGAGAGCTCAATGAAGGTCGACACGTAGAAGATCGCCACCAACCCGGAAAACGTGACCGCAAACACGCCAAGGTACGTGCGACCCAGGTACGCATCCAGGATCGTCGCGCCGCGCGGAGTCCATCCCCGCGCCGACCGTTTGGCCCGCGGCACCCATCCTCCGGAGTCGTCAGCCTCGGGTCGTCGGCCAGAAAGCACAGCCAGCCACCGGAACGAACCGAGCCGACCAGCCAGCCGCGTCAGCTTCCCGACGATGGATCTCCAGCGGCGCAAGGTCGCGCCCCGCGCCAGCAGGAGCGCGATCCCCGCGCCTCCCAGGACGATATTCGGCACCCACGGCGCCAGCCAGGCCGCCATCAGCTTGCCCTTCACGGCAGACTGCGCCGTCGTCAACAAGAGGTAGTAGACGAAGATGACCGCAATCCCGAGAACGAATCCAGCCAGCTTGCCATCGCGCCTGGTGGTGAGGCCGAGAGCCACGCCCATCATCGCGAACACAAGGCACGCCACTGGTATCGAGAACTTCTGCTGGATGGCCATGACCTCAGCATGGGTCGAAATCCCCCGGCGAGCCAGTTCCTCGACCTGTTGCCGCAGTTCGGTGATGGTCATTTCCTGGGCACCTTTTTGGGGACCGTTACGCGGAAAGACCGTTTCCGGATCAAGAGTCAGGTGCAACTGCTGAAATCGGGAGATATCGTATTCCTCTGGTGCGCCGGCTTTGCCGGTGTGCGTACTGCCGTCCTCCAAGTAGAGCTCGACCATGCGTTTCTCGCGGTCGACGAAGAGCCGGCCACGCGAAGCAATGTAGACCACTGGGTTGGCGGCTACCGTGGTGTCGGCGAGGAACACGTCCCGCCAGCCGGAACCGTCCTTGGGGATGTCGCGGACGTAGAGGACGCGATTCGGGAAATCCTCAAAGAAGACACGGGGCTTGACCTCACTTTCGGTGCGCTGCGCCACGATCCGGAAGGTAATCTCCCTCGACGCCTGGTTCGCGTCCGGCAGCGCTTTGATGATGACCCAGGAGGTCACAGCCCAGCCAGCAAGGGCCAGGATGATGACCGGGCGCGCGACCCGGAAGATGCTCACGCCGCACGCCTGCACAGCCACCCATTCGCGGTCGGCGGAGAAGCGCCCGAGGCCGACCAGCACGCCGACCAGCAGCGCCATCGGGATCGTTACCGAGAGCGCCTGTGGAAGCAGCGTCACCATCAACCGCACGATCGTGCCGGCCGCGACGCCCTTGGCGATGAGCGGCTCGGCCAGCTTGACCAGGAACGGCATGATCAGGATGAAGGTGAAGACGAGCAGCGAAATCAGAAACGGGCTGACGATGCTGCGGATGATGTAGCGGTCGATGAGTCGCGGCATGAATGTGTTAGAAGAACGATACCACAGGCTGGACCAGCGGCGGTTCAGCGGGGTGGTTTAGGTGGTTCAACAGAAAGAGGGCGTGATTTCATCAACAGAGCATCAACAGGCCTGTTTGTCTAGTCATTTCCGCAACGTCCGATAATGTATGTTATGTTAACTAGGCGACGTGGTAATCCGGGTTCGGCTCGACACGCACTCCCCAACAATCCCAGTCGCTATTGGTCGCTCCCTTTCAATCCGGCCTCGCGCCACTGGTGGGATTCGTCACTCCGGCGAACGCCGGAATCCAGGCGGCAACGACTACTTGGTGTTTCGCAGTTCGTCGAGAATGCGTTCGAGCGCGCTAATGATCTCTGAACGTTCAACCGCATGCTTCGAAAACGTCATCCTCAGTTTGAACGCCTTGGTGGGCGCCTTGTAGTTGAAGGTAAACGCCCTGGGACGACCGCGCTTCGGTTTGGCGACCGCCTCGCGGGCTCGCTGACGCGTGGGTGCGGCGCCGTCGCGGGTAATCCGCTCGACAAGCGCCATCATTTTTCTCGGGTCTGACTCTCTAACTATCTGTAATAACAATGACTTAGACGTAATGTCTGCCAGCCGACACAGCGTCTTGACCTCTTCTGGCATCTTGTTGATGGCTAGCGTCTCGGTAATGGCCGTCCGAGACTTCCCCAGCCTCCTCGCAAGGTCCTCGTGCGTCAATCCCTGTTTGTCGGCGACCGCGTGCAGAGCCTCCGCCTCCTCAAACGGCGTCAGATCCTTCCGTTGGAGGTTCTCGACGAGCGCCAGTTCGATGACCTCGTCCTCGTCTACGTCTCGGATGACGACGGGCAACTCGGCGAGGCCAACCTGCACCGCCGCCTGATAGCGTCGCTCGCCGGCGATGATTTGATATCGCCCGCCCCTGGCCCGGACAATCAGCGGCTCCAGAATCCCCTTCTCGGCAATCGACGCCATCAACTCCGAGAGATCGCCCATGGTCTGCCGCGGCTGGTCAGGATTGGGATCAATCTGGTCGATGGCAACGAGGCGGCCGATCGGCGTTCCCGCGGGCGCCGACAACGTCTCGACGTAGTGTTCGTCGTGGCGCATCCGAATGGTCTCGGGCAGACCCGATCGCTTAGACACGGTCAATGACCTCCTCACACAGCCGGTAGTATTCGGTCGCCCCGGACGAATCCGGCGCGAAGCTGAAGATAGGCTCCTTGTAGGCCGGGCTCTCCTCGAGTCGGACGCTCTTGCTGATCACCGTCGCAAACACCTTCTCTCCAAACACCTGGTTGATCTGCTTCCGGATGTCCCGGGCCAGCGCCGTGCGCTTATCGTGCATCGTGATCAACACGCCGAGCAACCGCAAGTCTGGGTTCGCGCGGCTCCGCACCTTCTCGACAGTCTCGAGCAGGTCGTCGGTGCCTTCGAGAGCGAAGTAGGACGATTGAATAGGCACCAGCAGGTGTGTCGAGGCAACCAACGCGTTGACCGTCAGCAGCCCGAGCGTCGGCGGACAGTCGATGACGATGGCGTCGTAATCGGTCCGGATGGGCTCGATCCTGTCCTTCAGCCGGAAATGGGCGTCAAGTTCGCCGACCAGTTTGGCTTCGAGTTTGGCTAAGGCAATCCGGGCGGGTGCCACCGAGAGATTGGGGACGGTTGAGGCTTGGATGATCGACGCCAGCGGACACCCATTGTCGGCCATCACGTCGTACAGACTGAGCTCGGTGTGGCGCACGTCGAGATACGACATGCTGCTGTTGGCCTGCGGGTCCATGTCCACCAGCAGCGTTCGCTTGCCGCGGAGCGCGAGCGCCGCCGCCAGATTGATGGCAGTCGTCGTTTTTCCGACTCCGCCTTTCTGGTTGGCGATCGATACAATCATGTGGACTGGCCAGTCGAAAACGGCTTCATTCTAGGCGGGCCACGGAAAGGGTGTCAAGCAATGTACGAATTGGGCCTGCTTTCGGCGCGTACACTACATCTTGTACTTGCCGAGTTCCTCTGGATCCAGACTCTCGAGCCAGCGCTGGAGCCGGTTCGAGTCGGTCTTGTCTGGCGAAAAGTCGATGGCCTTGGCGTGGTCGATGACGTACTCCTCGACATAGATCGGTGCCTGTGTCCGGAGGGCTAGCGCGATGGCATCGCTCGGCCTGGCATCGATGGCGACGACCTCCCCTCCGCACTGCACGTAGATCAACGCGTAGAAGGTATTGTCCTTGAGGTCGGAGACGACAATCCGCTGCACGGCGGCATTCAGGTCCTTCAGCACGTTGCGCAGCAGGTCGTGGGTCATCGGCCTGGGCGTCGCGATGTTCTCGATTTGCAGAGCGATCGCATTGGCCTCGAACACGCCAACCCAGATGGGCAAAACCCGCTCTCCGTCCCGGTCTCGCAGGATGATGATAGGCATGCTGGTGATGGGGTCGACCATCAGTCCTTTGATCACCATTTCAATCTGCATGGAGTCTCCTGCGGCCACGCCGCTGACCACGTATCTCACGCTGACACAACGTAGGCTTCAGATTCTGCCCTGTCAAGATGTCTTTGACACCGCGCGGCCCCACAGGCTGTGCGGGCCAGCGCGCTCAATCAGCACCGACATCGTGGAACCCAACTGCTCCGGCGTCCCCGGGAGGTTCACCACGGTATTCCCCGTGGTTCGCCCGGATACCTCGGTGTCGCGCCGCCGGCTGACACTGTCGATGAGCACCTCGAAGATCCGGCCAACCTGGCTGTCGTGGATCGACTGCTGTATCCCCTTCTGCAGGCTTTGCAGTTCGCGAAGGCGCCGCGACTTGACGTCATCGGGCACATCGTCCTGCAGACGTTTCGCGGCCAACGTGCCCGGGCGTTCGGAGTAGCTGAAGGAGAACATGGAGTGGAATCGCACGCGTTCCACGAGCGAGAGCGTGTCGGCGTGGTCCGACTCAGTCTCGCCGGGAAACCCGACAATCATATCTGTCGAAAGCTGAATCCCTGGCGCCTTCGAACGGAGCTGGTCAACCAAGGTGAGGTAGTCGTCGCGGGTGTGCCGCCTGCGCATCGCCGTCAGCACGCGAGTGGAACCCGATTGCGCCGGCAGGTGCAGGTGCTTGCAGACCTTTGGAAGCGTCGCGATCGCATCGACGAGCCGGAGCGTCACGTGCCGCGGGTGCGGGCTGGCAAACCGGATTCGTTCCACGCCGGTCACGTCGCTGACGGCGGCCAACAGGCCCGCGAAGTCACAGGCCGGGTCGTCTGGTGCTTGATAGTGGTTCACGATCTGGCCTAATAACTGGACCTCTTTTCGGCCACTCGCGGCGGCTTGCGCCACCTCGGCGAGGATGTCCGCTTTCGGCCTCATTCGCTCGTGTCCGCGGGTGTACGGCACCACACAGAACGCGCAAAAATCGTTGCACCCTTCAATGGCCGTCACATAGGCCTTCACCGCGTCTGACCGACGCGCGATCCCCAGCGGAAACGACACGTCGTCGTACGGATTGATATCGATCTGCCGGTGCGAGGTCGCGATCGCCTGGTCCACCAGGATTGGAAGGCGCTTCTCGGCTTGCGTGCCGACGACCACATCGACGTAGGGCGCCCGCTTGAAGAGCGCCGATCCCTCCTGCTGCGCCAGGCACCCGGCGACAGCCACTAGCGGTTCGCGGCCCAGATGTTCCGATTCGGCGCGAATCTCGCCGATGCGGCTCACGACCTTGTCCGCGGCCTTTTCGCGGACGGTGCACGTGTTCAGGATCACGACATCCGCATCGGCCACGTCCGACGCGGGCTCGTAACCAGCCGATTCCAGGAGTCCGGCCATGCGCTCGGAATCGTGGAAGTTCATCTGGCAGCCGAAGGTTTCGATCAAGTACCGTCGCGACATCTATTTTCGCTTTCGCCTTTCGCCTTTCGCTCCACGTTCGCTTTCGCCCCCGCGAGCGGCAATCATCTCCCGCGCTGCCGAGCGCGCGCCGTCGGTGACGACCGCGCCGGCCATCATCCGGGCCAGCTCGTCGACACGGGCCTCCTCGCCGAGGTGCTCGATCGACGTGACGGTTCTCCCCTGCCGGACGAGCTTGGCCACACGGTAGTGACTGCCCCCGGCGGCGGCGATCTGCGGAAGGTGGGTGATACAGAGCACCTGGAACTCGCGGCCCAGCGACTGGAGCCGCTGCCCCACAACGTCGGCCACTCTCCCCCCGATGCCGGCATCCACCTCATCAAAGATCAACGTCTTGCCCGGCGAATCGGTCGAGGCCAGTGTCTTCAACGCGAGCATCATCCTCGACAGCTCACCTCCTGACGCGATTCGCGCAAGAGGCCGCAATTCCTCACCCGGGTTCGGCGAGACAAAAAACTGGGCCTGGTCGATGCCTCGCGCCGTCCACCCATCGTCGGTCGGGTCTGGAGGTTCGAAGCGAACCTCGAATCTGGCGCACTCCATCGCCAGTTCCGCCAATTCCTTTTCGAGGGCCGATGCAAAGGCAGCCGCTCGGGCGCGGCGAGCGCGAGACAACGACTCCGCCAATGCGCGGTACGCGTTGGCCGCAGAATCAAGACGACCTTCCAGCCGTTGCACCTGCTCGGCTGCCGACTCGAGCATGGTCAGTTCCTGTGCGCACTGGGTCTGTCGGGCGACAACCTCCCCTACCGTCGGTCCGTACTTACGCTTGAGACGCTCCAACGCCGCCAAGCGGTCCTCGACCTCGCCGAGTCTATCGGGCGAAGCATCAATGTGCGCGCCATATTCGCGAACGAACCCCGCCAATTCGTCGAGCTGCGCATCGATCGCATCGCGACTGTCGAGGAACGGCTGGAATCGCGGATCAAACTGCGCCAGCTCCCCTACTCGCTTCCACACGACGGCGATCGAGGTCACCACCGACAAGTCGTCGTCGTACAACCGGAGGTAGGTCTCGTCGCACAAACGCTTCAGCTTCTCGGCATTCGCGAGAAGCCGCTTGGATGTCTCGAGTTCCTCGTCTTCTCCGATGACCGGCTTGACGCGGTCAATCTCGCTCAACTGGAAGCGCAGGAACTCGGCACGGGCCTCTTTGTCACGCTCGACCCGACGCAACTGCTCGAGTTGAGTTCCCGCCGCGGTCCACTCATCAAACGCCTGCCGCACAGCCTCGCGCTCACTGGCGAGTCCGGCATAGCGATCGAGCAGATCAAGATGGACGTCCGGATCGAGCAGCGCCTGGTGTTCGTGCTGACCGTGGAGGTCGACGAGCGTGGCTCCCAGTTCCTTGAGTGCCGAGGCCGTCACCAGGACCCCATCGACGAAGCTCCGGCTGCGGCCCTGGGCGTTGACCTCTCGCCTGACAATGACCTCGCGACCCGAATGCTCGAATACCGCCTGGATGATCGCTATTTCTTCGCCAGTACGAATCACGTCCGCAGAAGCGCGGTCGCCGAGCAGGAGTCCAACCGCGCCAACCACAATCGACTTGCCGGCGCCGGTTTCGCCCGTCATGACGTTCAGTCCCGGCTGAAGTGTGACCTCCAGCGACTCGATGACAGCGAGGTTCCGGATGTTCAGATATCGCAGCATATGGGCCGCCGACTGGAGGGAGCCCGTCGCGGAACTCCCATGATATCACGGGTTTGACAGGGTTCGACTGCCATGGTACGCTTCATCGAGTTTGCTGTCGGCGCCCGCTCGCGGGCCGGTCGCCTGCACATTTGCCACCCGTGGCCGCAACCGGACATCCGGGAGGGGTACGAAAGCGTGACTGCCAATTCCATTGCCGGCGACGGCGTCATCGAACTGGTGCTTCGGTCGGGAGCCGTCGCGAAATTCGTCCTGCTCATCCTGGCCGCGTTCTCGGTCGTCTCCTGGGGGATTATCCTCCACAAGCTATGGCATTTCTATCGGATCCAGACACAGACCGCCCGATTCCTGGTTGTCTTCCGGCGCAGTTCGAAGTTCTCCGAGGTCCATGCCGTCTGCCAGAGTTTCGCGGCCAGCCCGTTGGTCGGGATTTTTCAGGCCGGCTACGCCGAGTTGAACACCCAGTTGAGGCAGTCCGCACAGCCTCCGGCCAGTCCTGGAGGGCCTCCCGCTCGTCCAATGCTGAAGAGCCTGTCTGCCGTTGATCGTGCGCTGCTGAGAGCGGCTGCCGTGGAAGTGACCAGGATCGAACGCAATCTGTCGGTGCTGGCGACGACGGCCAGCATCTCACCGTTTATCGGGTTGTTTGGAACCGTGTGGGGCATCATGACGTCGTTCCAGCGGATTGCCAGCGTCGGCTCCACCAACCTCGGTGTGGTGGCGCCGGGGATCGCGGAGGCCCTCATTGCGACAGCCGCGGGGCTGTTCGCCGCCATCCCGGCTGTGTACTTCTACAACCACTTCGTGGCGGACGTGAAGCGATTGACGTCGAGCATGGATGATTTTTCGCTCGAGTTCCTGAACATCGCGGAACGCAACTTCACATAGGTCGGGTCGCCCGGGGGGCGGCGCGCCATGGCAAATGTCAGTCCAACTGAGAGTGTCTCGATCGGACGCGGCGGAAGAGTTCGCCGTGTATCCTCGTCGCTCGCCGAGATCAACGTCGTCCCGCTGGTCGACGTAATGCTCGTCCTGCTCATCATCTTCATGGTCACCGCGCCGATGCTGCAGCGTGGTGTCGACGTCAATCTGCCTGTGTCGCGGCGGTCAGCGGCCATTACCGACGAACGCATCTTCGTGACGGTGCCTCTCAGCTACCGCCAGAATCACACGGTCAGACTTGGCGACGAGCCCGTCCGCGTTGAGCTGCTCGCCGAACGCATCCGGCAGGCGACCGATGGGCGCGCCGATCGCGATGTGTTTCTGCGCGGCGACGGCGGCATCCTGCTGCAGGAACTGATCGAAGTGATGGACCGGCTCAAGGAAGCCGGCGTGGAGAAGATCGGCATCGTGCTGAGGCTGCCGGAGGAACGCTAGCGATGGAGCCCGTCACCAGCGTGCTCATCGAGCGCGCGCACGATGTGCAGGGGCTGCCGCGCATGGTCACGGTCTCCCTGGTGGCGCACGGTGCGTTGATCGCCGTGCTCCTCCTCTTCCCGGTGCTTGGTCCTCCCCGCTCCGCGCAGGATCTTCAGCCTGTCATGACGATCTCGCTCGGCGGCGTCCCAGGTCCACGGGCGGGCGGGATGACGATGATGAGCAGGCCATCGCAAGGCATCGCCACATTGCCTGAGCCGGTGAAGCCGGCGAACGTCATCATGCCTCCGACAGCCAAGCCACCGGCGATGGTGTTGCCTGAGCGGGCGACCAAGCCGGTGAAGCCGACGCCGCGTCCACCCACGCGGCCGACCATTGAGGCGCCGCCTTCTGCGGCGATCACACCCCCGCGAGTGCCGTTCGGGGGAGATGCGGCGCAGACGAGTCCGAATCCGAACCGCGGCCTTGGGTTTGGTGGACTCTCGACAGGCGGAGGAGCCGGACAAGGTGGGTACCTCGACGTCGCCAACTTCTGCTGCCCTGACTACCTGGTGACGATGGTGCAACTGGTGCAGGGCAATTGGAATGCGCGCCAGGAAGTGGCCGGTGAGACGCTCGTGAAGTTCCGCGTTCTGCGAGACGGACGCCTCACCGAGATTGAGCTTGAACGGTCCAGCGGGTACGCGGCGCTCGATCTGACCGCGCAGCGGGCGTTGTTCCTGACGCAGCGGTTGCCGCCGCTGCCCTCGGCGTTTCCTGAGGATCACCTGACGGTCCACCTTCGTTTTCCCTATCAGCGGTGATGATGCGCCATCGAACCTCTTCACTCGTTGCGTGCGCGGCTGGCGTGGCCCTGTTCATCCTGGCCGCGACCACGCCGTTCCCCGCGGCTTCGCGCCTGGAGTCGCTCCAGACACCGCCTCCGCAGGCGCAGCCGCCCCAGCAGCAGTCCGAGATCGTGCTGAGCCTGAGCGGCGAGCCTGGCGCACGGCCGCGTTATGCCGTTCCTGATTTCATTGCGCGCACGGCCGATGCGGAGACCGCCGATGCCGCCAGACTGCTGGGCGCCGTGCTGTGGGACGATCTCGCCTTCGAGCGCGAGTTCTACATGGTCCCGCGTGACACGTACCGATCCATCCCGGCGGCAACCTCGATGCAGACCGTGCCGTTTGATCGATGGCGTGAGCTGGGTGCTGACGCGCTGGTGATGGGCAGCGTCGAAAAGACCGGCCCCACCACCTTCCGTGTTGAGGTTCGGCTGCTTGAGGTGCGATCCGGCCGGTCGGCCATGGCTCGCGAGTACAGTGGGTCGACATCGAACCCGCGTGTGTACGCGCACACCGCGGCCGACGAGATTCACCAAGCGCAGCGGGCGCTGCGTGGCGTCGCGCGCACGAAGCTCGCGTTCTCGTCCGATCGTGATGGCGATCGGATGGCGGGCACCGTGCAACAGCGTGGGGTCAAAGAGATCTACATTTCCGACTACGATGGCGCGAATCAGCGGCGCGTCACCGTCTCGAAGACCCTGAATCTCTATCCGACCTGGTCTCCCGATGCCCGGACGATCGCATACACGTCGTATCGCACGGGATTCCCCGACATCTATCTGTCGCTGATCTATCAGGGAGTCCTCGAGACGCCCACCGGGGGGAAATATCAGAACTGGCTGTCGGCGTGGTCGCCGGATGGCACCAAGCTGTGCTTTACGTCGACGCGCGATGGGCACCCCGAGTTGTACGTGATGAACCGGGACGGCTCAAGTCTCCGGCGCCTCACCAACAACCCGGCCAACAATACGACGCCCACGTGGTCTCCGAGCGGCACCCAGATCGCGTTCACGTCCGATCGCGGCGGGACGCCGCAGATCTACGTCATCGACGTCGACGGCCTGAATGTCCGCAAACTGACGAACGAATCCTATTGCGACCGTCCCACGTGGTCGCCCGCACCGTTCAACGAAATCGCGTATGCATCGCGGACAGGCTCGGGGTACGATATCAAGGTCTACACGCTGGCGACCCAGGAGGTCAGACAGTTGACGTCCGGCGAAGGCAGTAACGAAAGCCCGAGTTACGCGCCCAATGGCCGGCACGTGGCGTTCTCGTCCACGCGCGGCGGGAAACGACAGATCTTCACAATTGGCCGGGACGGCCAGGGACTGAAACAAGTGACCACGGTCGGCAATAATCAGACGCCCGATTGGTCCAGGTAGCGGGACCGTAGGTACGGAGATGAAATCAATGCATAGCCGATGGGTGTCGAACGGCGGGTGGCTTGTCGCGGTGACCGTGGCCCTAGTGCTGAGTGGAGCGTGCGGCGCCAAGAAGCCCCCGGTCGCACAGCCGGTTCAGCCTCCGACAACCACGACACCGATGACAGACGTCGTCCCGCTGACGCCGCCCGCGCCGACGCCGGTTTCTGTCACCGAGTCGCCCCTGGTGACGCCGAGGATGACTGACGATCCCATGGCGTCGCGATCGATTGACGACCTCAATCGCGAATCGCCTCTGCAACCCGCGTTCTTTGAGTACGACAGCGCTGAGGTGAGCGCGGCCGCACGCACGGCGCTCGATGCCAATGCCGCCGTGCTGCGCAAGTATCCGGCGTGGGCCGTCACGGTCGAAGGCCACTGCGACGAGCGTGGGACGGCCGAATACAATAGCGCGCTCGGCGAACGGCGCGCCGCCGCGGCACGGACATACCTGGTATCGCTCGGCATCTCGGCCGAACGCCTGCACATTGTCAGTTACGGCAAGGAATTCCCGTTCGATCCCGCCCATGCCGAATCGGCGTGGGCGAAGAATCGTCGGGCCCATTTCGTGATTACGACGAAGTAACGGTTCGACAAGCGAGATGACATCATGAAGCAACCAGTCCGCCTGCTGACTCTGGGAATCGTGCTGCTGACCGTCGCCACCTCGGTGCCGCTCGAGGCTGCCAACAAAGAGCATCTGCAGATGATGGCTGATCTCCGCATCCTCCAGCAGCAAACACAAATGCTCCAGGCAAACCTGACGGCCCTGACCGACGCGCTCAAGACGGTATCGGCGCGCCTGGACGAACAGGCCGGCACCGCCCGCAAGGCATTTGCGGATCAAAAGTTGATTGTGGAGGGGGTCGCAACTGACCTCCGCGTGGTTCGCGAAAGGGTCGACGAGAACAACGTCCGGCTCGGGTCGCTATCGCAGGAGGTCGACGCGGTTCGGGTGGCCCAGGCGGCCAACCCGCCCGCGTCCGTGCCAGCGGCGGTGCCCCCGGTCGTCGACCCGTCGGCCGCGGCGCAGAACCCGCCCACGACACCGCCCGCCAACCCCGGCGTATCGCCGCAGCGCCTGTTCGAATCGGCTCGGGCCGACTACTATGCGGGCCAGTGGAGTCTCGCCATTTATGGCTTCGAAACCTACATCAAGACGTTTCCGAAAAGCGATCTGGTCGACGACGCGCAGTACTACATCGGCGAGACGTACTATAGCTCGGGCCGATTCCGCGAGGCGGTGGCCGCCTACGATCGGGTGATCTCGAACTACGTGTCGAGCAATACGCTGCCCGATACGTACTACAAGCGTGGGCTTGCGCTGAAGACGCTCGGCCAGATTCCGCAGGCCCGCGAGTCATTCGATTTTGTGGTGAAGAACTACCCGGACAGTGATGCGGGCCGGCTGGCCAAACAGGCCCTCGATCAACTGAGTCGATCAGGGAAGTAACCGCTGATCAGATCCGCTTCCGCAATCGCGGGCGGGCCGGAAGGAACAGGCATGGCGAACAGCTACAACAAGATCATTCTCGTCGGCAATCTGGGCAGGGACGCCGAATTGCGGGCAACCCCGCAGGGCAAACAGGTGGCGTCGGCCAGCCTGGCCGTCGAGGACTGGCAGAAGAAGGACGAACGCGGGAAGCCGGGAACCGAGTGGTACCGGATCAAGATCTGGGGTCGGCAGGCTGAGACCTTGTCGCCGCACCTCTTGAAGGGCAAGACGATCCTGGTCGAGGGGCGCCTGTCGATTCAGACGTGGACCGACCGCGAGGGAAAAACCCGGTACACGCCGGAGGTCTCAGCCGACCGGGTGGTCCTGCTCGGCAGCCCCGGCCAGGGATCGTCGATGCCGGCCCGCACGGAAAGTCCGGTGGATGACGAACTTGGCCAGTCGCCGGACGTCAACGCCGACGATATTCCGTTCTAGGAGAAGCAGCCGGCGGGCGCAATTGATTGCGCCCTTATTTGTCCGCTCTGCCGTACCGGTCCTCGAGTCTCACGACGTCGTCCAGCTCTGGCGTGGAGACCTCGAAGATGTCGACGTCGTCGACGGCGGTCATGCGATGCACCGTTCCGGCAGGTACGTGGATCCGGTCACCCGGGTGCATCTGGCGGCCGACCAGCTTGTCTCCCTCCTGGATCTCGAATAGGAGCCTGCCTGAGTGGAGATAGATCGTCTCGGTCTTCTTGTTGTGGTACTGCAGGCTCAAGGCATGGCCTGCCGCCACGTGAATGACCTTTCCGACATACTGTTCTGTCTTCGCCCACAGCAGCTCGTAGCCCCACGGCTTCTCGACTCTTGTGACGCCCGGCCGAATCTCACCGCTCACCGTTGTCTCCTTCCACGCCGGATTGGGTAGTCCGGCCATTGCTCCGCTTGATGATGCCCGGGTAGGCCGACAACAGATGTGCCGCAATCTGCTGGGCTGACGCGAGCCTGAGCGCTCGTGCAACGACGCGCCGTACGTCGCTGAGCGACACCTCTCGCACGATCTGGCGCGCCGCGGGAATCAGCGCTGGACTCATGCTGAAGCTGGTCACGCCAAGTCCCAGCAACGCGATCAGGGCTGCGGGATCGGAGGCCATCTCTCCGCACACCGCAACGGGCCTTCCCCATCGCCCAGCTGCGCGCGTCACGGCGCGCACGAGTCGCAGGACCGCAGGATGCAGGGGCTCATAGAGCCGCGCCACCCGGCCATCGGTGCGATCCACGGCGAGCGTGTACTGGATGAGGTCATTGGTGCCGATGCTGAAGAAATCCGCTTCGGCCGCCAGCAGGTCCACCGTCATGGCGGCGGAGGGCACCTCGATCATGGCGCCGACCGCGATAGAAGGGGCCTGGTCGCCCCGGCCGGACGCCACAGCAAGGCCAGCGTCGAACAGCGCGACCCTGGCCTGCCGCAGTTCGTCGACCGACGCCACAAACGGAAACAGCACTCTGAGTGGCCCGTGGCGGGCGGCGCGCGCGAGCGCCCGCAGCTGCGTGCCGAACACATCCGGCCTGCTGAGGCACAGGCGGATCGCCCTCAAGCCTAGCGGTCCTCGAGAAGGCTCCGCGCTGCCCTCAGGTGGACGATCCCCTGGACGGCCAGCCATCCGGCTCTCATCGACATCGAACGTGCGAATGGTGACGGGGTGGGGCGCCATCCGTTCGACCAGATTTCTGTATGCCTCGTATTGCTCCTGTTCGCCGACCGAGTCGAGGGTCCGCCCGCCCAGCATGAACTCCGAGCGAAACAAACCGACACCTTCGGCGCCGTTGGCACGAGCGACGTCGATCTCATCCGGCAGTTCGATGTTGGCGTCGAAGCGAATGGCCACCCCGTCAGCGGTTGAGGCCGGCTGAACCAGGTGCCGGGCCACGGGCACCGACACCCACTTGCGCTCGGCCTTGGCCCGGGCGCGATCGATCATCGCGTGATCGGGATCGATCACGACGTCGCCGGAATATCCGTCCAGCAGAATGAGGACGCCCGGGCTCGCCAGTTGCGTCGCCACCCGGAGACTAGCCACGGTCGGCAATCGCAACGACCGGGCGAGGATCGCCGAGTGATCCGTCCGGCTTCCGGCATCCATCGCCAGGCCGATCACGCGGTTGCGGTCCAACTGGCCCGCGACCGACGGCGGCAGTTCGCCGGCCACCAGGATGGACGGCTCGTCCAGATTCAGACTCAACTCACCCGTCCGCCGTGGCATCGGCACGAGGTTCCGGCGCAGCCGGCCGATCACATCAGCGACGTCGCCCCGGCGCTCGCGAAGGTAGCCGTCCTCGACGTCCATGAAGATCGCGGAGAATTCCTCGAACGCGCGCTCCACCGCCCACTCGGCATTGAGGCGCTCGGCCGACACGATCGCCTGCGCCCGCGGCACCAGGAGCTGGTCATCGAGCATGAGGAGCTGCGCCTGAAACAGGTACGCGAGGTCCGGTCCGGCCGATGCCAGCACCCGGGCATGAATGCGTTCCAGTTGCCGGCGGGTCGCTTCCCGTGCGGCGTCCAGCCGGGCGATCTCCCGCGCGACGTGCGCCGGCGTGATGACATACCGCAGCGTCACGGAGTCCTGCACCAGCAGGGCCGCCGGCCCCCAGACGATTCCTGGCGAAACGGCGATGCCAGTCAGCGCGTTCACGCGGACTCCCCGAACCCCGCCTCGACCAGCCCGCAGAGCGCGTCGAGCGCGGCGTGCTCGTCGGGACCCTCCACGCTCAGAGCGATGGCGGTGCCCCGCGACGCCGCCAGCAGCAGGATGCCGAGAATGCTCTTGCCGTCCACCGCGCGCGCGCCGCGCGTGACGGTCACACGTGCCTGGAAGGTTCCAGCCAGGTGCACGAACCGGGCAGCCGCCCTGGCGTGCAGGCCCAGCAGGTTGTTGACCACAACGGTCCTGGCCACCATGTCAGATCTTGGTCTCCCCTCGCATCAGATCGGAGGCGACATGGATGGCACTCCGGCCCGTTTCTCGGAGCTCGCGTGCGACGGCAAGCAGATCCTTCGACTGACGCAGCCCGGCGAGTTTAATGAGCATGGGCAGGTTGACACCGGTCACGATCTCGACCTTGTCGGTTTCCAGAAACGTCAGACTCAGGTTCGTCGGCGTGCCGCCGAACATGTCTGTGAGGACGAGCACCCCGCCGTCACTCTGAAAACGGGCGATCGCCCGGCTGATCTCCTCGCGCGCGTCATCCGTGTTGTCGTGCCAGCCGATCGAGACGGCCGCGAACTGCGGCAGGTCTCCGATAATCGCCTCGGCGGCATTCAACAACTCTGTCGCGAGCTGCCCATGCGTGACCACCACTACGCCAATCACCGTTGTCTCCTTGTGACGCGCCTTTGCACCTGTGCGCGCCTCACCCGCCCAACCCCATGTCGCGATGCCGCACGTGGTACCGCGCGCCCTCAATCGGCCCAATCGTCTTCCGCAGGATCTCGGCCACGTAGACGGACCGATGGCGGCCGCCCGTGCACCCAATCGACACCGTCAGATAACTCTTGCCTTCGTGCGCATAGAGGGGAATGAGGAACTTCAGCAGCGTCGTGAACCGCACGATGGTATCAAGCGTCACGGGATGGCTGTTCATGAAGCTCACGACACCGTCATCACGGCCGCTCATCCGCCGGAACCGGGGTACGAAATGCGGATTCGGCAGGAACCGCACGTCGAAGACCAGGTCGCTCTCGGGGGGCACCCCGTGCTTGAACCCGAAGCTCAGGAACGTGACCTGCATCCGCGAGGCGCGGCCACTCTGGCGCGACATCGACAGGAACGCCTCGCGCAGTTCGTGCACGGTGAACGCGCTGGTGTCAATGATCTCGTCGGCCAGCCTGCGGATCGGCCGCAGCAACCGCCGCTCTTCGCGAATGCCCTGGAGGATCGGCCGGTCGTGCGCGAGCGGGTGCGGCCGGCGCGTCTCGCTGAAGCGACGAACCAGGGTGTCGTCGTTCGCGTCCAGGTAGATCAGCACCGGCTTCAGACCCCGAATCCGGCGCACCCGTCGAAACACGCTCGGGAACTCCGACAGCTGGACCCCTTCCCGGACGTCCACCACGATCGCCACCTTCTCGAGGTCTGACCCGGCCCGGCTCGCCAGCGACGCCATCGTGGCGACCAGCGTCATCGGCAGGTTGTCGACGCAGAAATAGCCGAGGTCCTCGAGCGCGCGAATCGCATGCGACTTCCCGGAGCCGGACAACCCTGTCAGAATGACAAAACGCGCCTCCGCCACACGCGCGCCCACGCCGTTCGCCCGCTTCCCCGCCTTCATGTGTCGATGTCTCCATCGCCCAGGCCGTCGACATCCTCGTCGGGGTCCGCCGTGCCTTCCTTCCCGTCCTTCAACTGCCGGTCAAGGCGATCGGCAAGGCGCTGCGCCGCGTTCAACCCGCGCGAGCGCAGCAGCTGGTTCCGCGCCGCGACCTCGACCAGGTTTCCCACGCTTCGCCCCGGCGCGACCGGCATACGGATCAGCGGCACTCTCAGGCCCAGGATGTCGAAGAACTCGTCGTCGAGGCCGAGGCGGTCGTACTGGCGGCCCACCTCCCAGCGCTCCAGCTGCACCACCAGTTCCACACGCTTCGACGAACGGGTGGACGCCACGCCAAACAGATCCTTGACGTTGACGACGCCGAGCCCCCGAATCTCCATGTGGAAGCGGGTCAGATCCGGGCACGTCCCAATCAGCACCGACTCGGCGCGACGCCTCACCTCCACCGTATCGTCGGCGACGAGGCGGTGCCCCCGCAGAATCAGGTCCATGGCGCACTCGCTCTTGCCGATGCCGCTCTCGCCGACGATGAGCACGCCCAGACCAAGCAGGTCCATGAGCACGGCGTGAAGGATCGTGCGCTCCGCGAGAATGTCCTCGAGATAGCTGGTCAGTTTGGCGATGGCGATGGGTGTAGAGAGCCGGGTGCGCAGCACCGGCACCGCCGCCCGCTCGGCCTCGATCGGCAGCTCGTCTGGCACGGCGTTGCCGCCGGTGACCATCACGCACGGAATGTCATGCCGCAGCGTCCGTGCAAGGCTCAGCACGCGGGCCTCGGGCGCGAGGCTGGCGAGATAGCCGATCTCGCTCGCGCCGAACACGAGCACACGGCCAGGCTGAAGATAGGCGTCGAAGCCGGCGAGCGCGAGGCCGGTCTTTAACACATACGGACTGAGGATGGGTCGTCCCAGCCCCTCGCGACCAGCCAGGAGTTCGAGGCCGAGGTTGAACCCGTCCGACCGGATGCGAAGCAACCCGCCGACTGTCACGCTGTGACCTGCCGAAGGCATCGGCGGAGGGTCCGCGGCCATGATGGTCAGGCCTGCGGCTCGATCAGGCCGAGATCGCCATCCTTGCGTCGGTACAGCACGCTGATGGCATCAGTGCCCAGGTTTCTGAACACGACGAAGGCATCGGCCGACGGCCCCACTTCCTGTGCCGCCTCTTCGAGCGTGAGCGCCCGCACCTCGTAGCGCCGCGCGCGCACGATGCGCCGCACCTGGGCGGCAGGCATCGCCGTGTCGGCGAGCCGCCGAGCGGGCCGTGCATCCCGCTTGCGTTCCTGCCATTTTCCCTTCAGTTTCTGGACCTGTTGCACGATTTTGTCTGCCGCCTCGGCCAGCGAGATCTCCCAGGTGGTCGCCGCCGCGGTGGCCTGGAACAGGTGCCCGCCGCGAACGTGCACGTGCAGCTCGCTCACGCGTCGGAACTTCTCGAGCCGCAGTTCGACCTGGCCGGACACGCCCTTGTCGTTCACCACGCGCTCCAGCCGGGCGAGCTTTCGCTTCACCAACGTGCGCAATTCCGGCGTGATGTCCACGCCTCTACCCGTCAGTGCGAGTCGCATGATGGCCTCAATAGAGCATCTTGCGCTGATTGGATGTGGGGATCTTCAATTCCTCGCGGTACTTCGCAATCGTCCGGCGGGCCAGGACCAGGCCCTCCTTCTGCAGGATGCTGACGATCTTCGAATCGCTCAACGGCTTCCGCAAGTCCTCGGCCTCGATGATCTTCCTGATCCGCTGTTTGATCGTCACCGACGATACGCTCTCGCCATAGGAACTGCTGATCCCGCTGTGGAAGAAGTATTTCATCTCGAACACGCCCTGAGGCGTGTGCATGTACTTGTTGGTGACCACCCGGCTCACCGTCGACTCGTGCATGCCGATGTCGTTGGCCACATCGCGCAGGACCAACGGCCGGAGGAACTCGATCCCCTGGTCGAGAAAATCCCGCTGGAACGTGATGATGCTGGTCGCGACCTTGTGAATCGTCTTCTGCCGCTGCTCGACCGACTTGATGAGCCACAGCGCCGAACGGAACTTGTCTTTCACATACGCCCGTGTCTCGTCGGTGTTCTCGGCGCTCTTGTCGAGCAGCCGCCGATAGACCGGACTGATCCGCAGCTGCGGCAATCCCTCTTCGTTCAACACCGCCACATACTGATCCTCGACCTTGACGACGTACACGTCGGGAATCACGTAATGGGAATCCGGCCGGTTGAACCGGCTGCCGGGCTTGGGATCGAGGTGGCGAATCAGCTCGACGTGTACCTTGACCTCGTCGATTGTCAGGCCGAGCTTCTTGGCGATTTCCGGCACCTGGTGGTTCTGCAGCTGCCGCAGGTACTCGGTCACGATCTTCTCGGCCACCACCGTGCCGTGACCGATGTGCTGCAACTGGAGCCCGAGGCACTCCTGAAGATCACGCGCGGCGACACCCACCGGATCGAATCGCTGCACGATCCGCAGGGCCTTCTCGACCTCCTCGATGCTCCATCCCCCCATCGTCGAGATCTCATCGACCGACGCCACCAGGTACCCATCGTCGTCGAGGTTGCCGATAATTGCGTCGCCAATCGCCCGCATCGTCTCGTCGGTCTCCTGCAGGGACAGCTGCCACTGGAGGTGGTCGGAGAGCGAGGTGCTCGTCGACAACGTATTCTCGATGGGCGGCAGCTCCTTGACTTCCTGCTGCGTCCGGGGACGGTAGCCATCGTCGAGGTAGTCGCCGAAGAAATAGGCGTAGTCGCTGTCGTCCCAGTTGTCGACTTTCGGCGTCGCCGCCTCAGCGTCGCCCTCCGTCTTCTCGGCGGACGCGTTGTCCGACGACTGGGTGTCGTCGGACGACACTTCCTCCAGCATGGGATTCTCGACGACTTCCTGGTTGAGGAGATCCGCCAGTTCCAGCGTGGACATCGGCAACAGCTTGATGGCCTGCTGCAACGACGGCGTCAGGATCAGCTTTTGAACGAGTTTGGTGTGCAGTTTCTGCTGGATCGCCATGGCGGTTCGTACCGAAGTGTAGTGCTTCGGGTACCGTCAGTCCAGCCGGAAATCCGCGCCCAGATAGATGCGCCGGACTTCTTCGTCCGCGGCGAGGCTCTCGGGGGTTCCACTTCTGAAAATCACACCGTCGTTGACGATGTACGCACGGTCGGTGATGCGCAGCGTCTCCCGCACGTTATGGTCGGTGATGAGCACGCCGATGCCGCGTTCCTTGAGGTGGAAGATGATTTTCTGAATGTCCGAGACGGCAATCGGATCGATGCCGGCAAACGGTTCGTCGAGCAGGATGAACTGCGGCGAGATGACCAGCGCCCGGGTGATCTCCACGCGCCGGCGCTCACCGCCCGACAACGTGTAGGCCGGCGCATCCGCCAGCGGCGTCAGGTTCAGCTCGGCCAGCAGCGCGCGGAGGCGAGCCCGCCGCTCGGCACCCTTGATATGGAGCGTCTCGAGAATCGCGTAGATATTCTGCTGAACCGTGAGGCCGCGAAACACCGACGGTTCCTGCGGCAGGTACCCGATGCCCTTGCGGGCCCGGATGTACATCGGGTCGTCAGTGACGTCCTTCCCGTTCAGCAGCACCCGGCCCGAATCAGGCGCCGTCAGGCCGACCGTCATGTAGAACGTCGTCGTCTTGCCCGCGCCGTTGGGTCCAAGCAGGCCGACCACTTCGCCCGAGGCGACATCGACACTCACGCCCTTGACGACCGTGCGGCCGCCGTAGGATTTGGTGAGGGCGTCAGTGCGGAGCGTGGCCATTCAGTCTTTTCGTGGCTCTCCGCACTTCGCGCCACTTTTCATCTGCGTGCGGTGTTCCTCGTTCCCGTCGACGGTGATCGTATTCGAATCCTTGGAGAAACTCAATTTCCAGCCGGTGGTTTCCCGGGAGTCCGCGCACACCTTGACGGGCGCGCCGAGCATCAGGTATTTGCCGTCGTCAGCAAAGTACGTCAACCGGTCGCCTGTGGCGAAGCGCATCCCATCCTGCGTGGTGACGTTCGCATACGCCTCCACCCGATCGAGCTCGCTGCCAGACACCTTGAGGTACATCTCGATCTTGTCGGCGTGAAGATCTCCCTGCGGTCCCGATGCGTGGGCGTTGGTCGTATACGTGGCGCGGCGCTGCGCGTCCTCGTAGTGCATCGTGTCGGCCACCGCGATGCTCGACATCCGATCCACGCGCTTGGTCTTGGGGTCGGTCTGCTCGAGCATCAGCGTCGATCGGGCGTTGCCCTTCGAACTCAGGTTGCCTCTGGCATCGTCGACGGTGACGGTATCCCCGGAGATGGCCGTATCGCCCTGCCAGAGCCGCGCATCCTTCGTATACACCGCCAGATGTTTCAGACCGTCGTACGCCAGCTGATCAGCGGTGGCGTACACCGGCTGATCCTGCTTCAACATCGCGGCACGGTGCACGGTCGCGGCCGTTCCTTTGGTCGACGCCGGCACCATCACGCTTCGCACATCCTGCTTCGCCGTCACCTGGCGCGTGTCGACTGTCATCTCGATCGTCTTGGCGTCAATGGTCACCTGACCGTCCGAGACCCGCGGCATCCGTCCCGTCGACTCGTCATTGCCATCCAACTCGACGACGCTCCGCTTCACCAGATACCGCGCCATGCCCGACGATGACCGCAACTGGTCCTCATCAAACCGCACCCCTCCGGCGAACTTCGCCTCGTCGATATCGCCCAGCCCCGGCTGCGTGGCAAGGTCCAGCACACGCCCGGTGACCCGCCGGATGACCGGACCAGACGCGGCTAGCCGGGTCTCGCGGTACACCACATTGCCGACGAACTTCGCCGATGTCAGCCCCTTGCCCGGCTCCCCCTTCGACGTCAGCGAACCAGCCGTGATCACCCTCTCGGGCTCCTCCTTGCTGGCCGGCAGCGTGAGCGTCATGTTGTCGCGGGCGGTCAATCCAGCAGCCGTGTTGCCGTCTGGCGAGAGGCGGATATCAATCCAGTCCGCCGTGATGCGACGTCCGCCGGCCGAGGCGTCCACCATGTCGACCGCGGCGTTGCGCGACAGGGTCGCGCCCTGCAGTGTCCGCCCATCGTCGCCGAACTCGAGGTTCACATCGTCGGCCTGCATACCCTTGACCGCGCCCGCCCCTTCGCCCATGCCGCTGATTCGGGAATTCCCGCGCATCTCCAGAGACGTGACCTTGGCGTCGTCATCGGTCAGGTACGCCGTCGCCGTATCGCTCTCCAGCACGCGCGTGCCATTGACCAGCTTGAATCCGCGCTCGAATCTCGCGTAGTGATCGCCGCGTGCCAGACTGGCCGCTCCCGCGTCGATCGTCGTCACAGCGCCGCCCGCCTTCTCCGGTGCCATCTTCAGCACCGCGCTCTCGAGGAACCAGATGACCTCACGATTCCGGTCGTACGTCATCCCGGTCGACGATCCGGACAGCCGGTTCCGCCTGAAGTAGAAGTGCTGGGGCGCCCTGAGCACACCCTCCTTCTGATTGAACGAGGCTTCGTCGGTCTGCGCCACCAGTCCATCGCTCGACGTCCATTCGATGGCTCCGCGCATCACGAGTTGTTCCCGGTTCGGACCAGCCTCGGCTTCGTTCCCCTTGAGCCGGAAGTCGCGCCCGTCGCGCTGAGGCACAAACACGCGTGGGGCGACCAATTTCTGGCGGCCGTCCTCGTAGGTGAGACTATGGTCGAAATCGATCTGATAATTCTCCTGTTGGGCGCCCAGGCTCCGCACCGACCCCTTCGTGACTTCAGCGATGGCCGTGCGGTCGAGGCGGCCTACACTCTGCGTATTCACGACGGGCGGCTTCGACCCGCGAATCGCAAAGAAGAGGACCGCGGCAAAGCCCACGCCGAACACGGCGATGGCTGCACGAAGCCATTGTTGCCATCGACTCATCGGTCGCCTCGTTCGGCCGCCCGCACATCCGCCAACGACACTTCGATCCGGGTGGTCCCGTTGAACGTATTCTGCTCGACCGAGAACGCCACGTCCAGTGCCGCACGGGCCTGTTCGATTTCAGATGCCCGCTCCGCGCTGCGCCAGAACACGCCGCGAAGTGCCACGCCATCCTGACGCAGACTCAGGCTCAGGTGTCGGTCCTTCAGCCGGCGGGGACCATCAGCCACCACGACGTCGCGCGCGCAGAAGAGCGGTTTCGCGTTGCCGGCCCCATACGGCGCCAAGGCCGACAGCGCCTCCACCAGGCCCGCGTTGATCTCCGGAAACCGCAACGCCGCGTCGAGTCTCAACCTGGGACGCACATCGTCAGGCCCGAGGCGCTCGTCGGCCCACCCGGTCACCGCCTGTCGAAACGCCTTGATCTTCCCCGACTCCATGGTCAGACCGGCCGCCGCGCGATGCCCTCCGAACTTCTCGAGAAATCCGGCGTGCGCCTCGAGCGCGCCGAGCATGTCGAATCCCGGAATACTCCGGCACGACCCATGGGCAGCGTCCCCATCAATGGATATGACGATGGACGGCCGGTGAAAGACGTCGACCAGCTTCGACGCCACGATACCGATGACGCCGCGATGCCACCCGTCCCCGGCGACCACGAGCACCGAACGCGCACCGATATCCGGATCGTTTTCCACCAGGCGCCGCGCCTCGGCGACGATGGCGCGCTCCTCCTGCTGACGCCGTTCGTTCTCGTGGTTGAGTTGCGAAGCCAGCTCGCGCGCCTCGGCGGCCTCGCTCTCGGCAGACGCCAGCAGCAGGCGCATGGCGATGTCCGGCGTGCTCATGCGGCCGGCGGCGTTGATCCGCGGCGCAATCATGAACGCCACGTGATAGCTGTCGATGGTCTTGCCCGTCAGTCCCGACGCCTCGATCAGCGCCCGCAGGCCGACCTTGTTGGGGCCGCGCGACAACGCCTCGAGTCCGAGCTTGGCAATCACCCGGTTCTCACCAACCAGCGGGACCACATCAGCCAGGGTCCCGATCGCGGCAATCTTCACGCACGCGGGCAGCCACCGATCGTGCCCGGTTCGCGCGCACAGCGCCTGCACCAGTTTCAGCGCGACACCGACACCGGCCAGGTTCTTGTCGGGATACGTGCACGACGGTTGCCTGGGATTGATGATCGCCACGGCAGCCGGTAACTCATCGTCTGGCTCATGATGATCCGTGATGATCAGATCGACGCCCAGTTCGCGCGCCCGGCGGCCCGCATCCATCCCGCGGATGCCGCAATCCACCGAGACGATGAGCCGAACGCCCTCGGCGTGGAGGCGCTCGATCGCCGGCGTATTCAGACCGTACCCGTCTCGAAGACGTTCGGGCACGAAGTGCCCCACGTTGGCGCCAAGCATATCGAGCGTCCGGCGCAGGATGACGGTGGAGGTGATGCCGTCGACGTCGTAGTCGCCGTGAATGACGATCCGCTCCCCGTTGGCAATGGCTCCCAGCAGGCGGTCAACCGCCGCGTGCATGCCATCCAGGCGAAACGGATCGTGGAGATGATCGAGTGAAGGATGGAGAAAACGCTCAGCCGCGTCCGGAGTCGTCAGGCCACGCAGACACAGCAGCCGGGCGAGCACTGGCGATATCCCGAGGGCCTCGGTCAACAGGCGAACCGGCGCATCCTCGCAAGAGAGTTCCTCCCAGACGTAGGACACCATCAGCGGGATCGTGATTCCGGCTGAGCACCTGCAGCCACGGCGCCGTCGACGAAATCCACGCCGAGCCGTCCCATGCCGCGGAACTTGTCGTAGCGGCGGGCGAGCCGTTCCTCCGATGACCATCCGCTGATCTCGGTCAACGTCCGCATGATCGCCCCATCAAGCAGTTCGGCGGCCTCCGCGGGATTCTGATGGGCCCCGCCGAGCGGTTCGGGCACGATCTCGTCCACGATCCCGAGACCGATGAGGTCCGGCGCCGTGAGCTTGAGCGCCTGGGCCGCCTCGACCTTCCGTGCGGAGTCCCGCCACAGGATGGCCGAGCAGCCTTCCGGCGGAATGACGCTGTAGATGGCGAACTGCTGGATGATCACGCGGTCGCCGATCGCAATCCCCAGCGCGCCGCCGCTGCCGCCCTCGCCGCATATCGCGATCACGATGGGTACGTCGAGCACGGCCATCTCCCGGAGGTTGTACGCGATGGCCTCGGCCACGCCCCGCTCTTCGGATTCGATCCCGGGAAAGGCCGCCGGCGTGTCCACGAACACGATCACCGGCCGGGCGAACTTCTCGGCCATCCGCATCGTCCGGATGGCCTTGCGATAGCCTTCCGGCCGCGCATACCCGAAGTTACGCACGATCTTTTCCTTCGTCGTGCCGCCTTTCTGGTGCCCGACCACGAGCACGTGCTGACCGTGATACCTGGCCGACCCACAGACAATGGCCTTGTCGTCGGCGAAACGACGATCGCCGTGGATTTCGGTAAAATCCGTAAAGAGACTCTCGATGTAATCCAACGTGCCGGGCCGGCCGGCGTGCCGGGCCACCAGCACACATTGCCAGGGCGTCAGGTTCGCGAAGATCTCGGCCCGCAGGCTCTCGGCGCGCCCCTTGAGCCGATCAATATCCTCGCCGCGTCTCTCGGTGCGCGGCATCAGGCTCAGCGCTTCGATCTCCTTCAGGAGGATCCCGACGGGTTCTTCGAATTCCAGCAGCTCAACAGCCATGACACTCCCCCAGGTGAGATCCTACCGCAGCGTGACCGTGCCCGGACCGCAGATCCGCTCGAGGTCGGCCACCAGGGCGTCCGAGGGTCGGACGCGCATCTGCCCCGACAGTTCGGCGCGCACCCGAAGATCGCGCTCGCCAGAGAGCACGTCGATCTCCAGGGCGACCCGGCACTCGCCCTTGTGACGCGCCAGGACATCCGACACGCTGCCCAACACGCGCTTGTCGTTGGCCGACGCCGCCAGACGAATCACGACTTGCTGTGTGACCTGCGCCCGCACAACTTCGATCGGCTGAATCTCAGAGGCGAGAATCCGCATCGTCTCGTCGTCTCGCTCGAACCGGCCCCGAACGAGCACGACGGCGTCATTTTGCAAGAGCGCCGCGGCCTTGCTGAACGCGTCCGGGAAGACCACCACCTCGATGGTCCCGTGCGGATCGTCCAGCATGAACGCCGCCATCCGGTCGCCCTTCTTCGTCTTGAGGGGACGCAGGGCGGCCACGATCCCGCCAACCGCCACGTCTTCGGAGGTACGGTGTGTCGCACCCGGGCCATCCGGCCCGTGTTCGTCATCGTCCTGCGCCTCAGGTTTCTCCTGCGCCGCAGTCAGTTCGCCGATGGTCCGGGCCCCGAACGTCCTGAGATCGTCGGCAAAGCGATCGATCGGGTGCCCACTCAAGTACAAGCCGAGGGCCTCTTTCTCGTAGGCCAGTTGCTGAGCATCGCTCCAGGGCGACGCGGCCGGCAGCGGAACAACGGTGTCTCCGCCAGCCTGTCCGTCGCCGCCGCCAAACAACTGCGTCTGCCCCTTGTCCCGATCGCGCTGATGCCGACTGCCGTACTCGACGGCGGCATCGAGCGCCGCTATCAGGCGGGGCCTGAACACGTGCGGCCGCTCGGTCGGCGCCGCCCCACCAAGCCCGGCCAGCGAATCGAACGCCCCTGCCTTCGCCAGACTCTCGAACACCCGCTTGTTGACGAGGCGCAGGTCGACGTCTTCACACAGGCGGTGCAGTGACTGGATCCGCCCCTGCTGTGTGCGAACCTGCAGCAGAGAGGCGATCGCGCCTTCGCCGACGTTCTTGACCGCGCCCAAGCCGAAGCGGACACCGGCAGGCGTCACCGTGAACGCCAGGTTGCTCTCGTTGATATCTGGAGGCAGGATGGGCACGCCCAGCTCGCGGCACTCGTGCAGGTAGGTGGCGAGTTTTGCCGTGTTCTGCGACTCGATGGTCAGCAGCGCCGCCATGAAGTGTTGAGGATAGGTCGCCTTCAAGTAGGCCGTGTGGTACGCCAACAGCGCGTACGTCGTGGAATGCGACTTGTTGAAGCCGTAGCCGGCAAACTGCTGGATGAGGTCGAAGACGCGAGTCGCTTTCTTTTCGGCGATGCCGCGCTCGATCGCCCGCGTCGTGAAGGCCTCCCGCTGGGCCTCCATCAGCGCGAGGTCCTTCTTCCCCATGGCCTTGCGCAGCAGGTCGGCCTGGCCCAGACTGAACCCGGCCAACTCGCTGGCGACCAGCATGACCTGCTCCTGATAGGCCATGACCCCGTACGTTTCCTTCAGGATGGGCTCGAGCTGGGGCAGCTCGTATTTGATCTCGACACGCCCGTGCTTGCGGGCGATGAAATCGTCGATCATGCCGCCTTTGATCGGACCGGGGCGGTAGAGGGCGTTCAGCGCGATCAGGTCCTCGAATCGGCGCGGCTTCGCCTTCCTCAGGATATCGCGCATACCCGAGCTTTCGAACTGGAAGACGCCAAGCGTCTGACCTTCGCAGAACAGATCGAACGTGCGCGTATCCTCCAACGGCAGCGTCTCGAGATCCAACCGCTCACCCGTCGTCGATTCGATCTGGTCCAGGGCGTCGCGGATCAAGGTGAGCGTGCTCAGGCCCAGAAAGTCGATTTTCAGCAGGCCGATCCGCTCGATCTCCTTCATCCCCCACTGCGTGGTGATTTCGTCGCGGGCGCCCTTGTAGAGCGGAGCAAACTCGGTCACCGGTCGCGGTGTGATCACGACCCCCGCTGCGTGCACCGAGGCGTGCCGCGCTATGCCTTCGAGCCGCTTCGCGACGCCGAGCAGTTCCGACACCCGCGTGTCATTGCGCTCGAGGTCGCGCAGCGCCGGGTTCTCCTCGAGCGCCTTGTCCAGGGTCATCTCGAGCACCGCCGGGATCTGCTTGGCGACCCGGTCCACCTCGGCGTACGACATGTCCAGCACACGGCCGACGTCGCGCACCACGGCCTTGGCCCTCATCGTGCCGAAGGTGATGATTTGCGCCACGTTCTCCCGGCCGTACTTGCGGGTCACGTACTCGATCACCTCGCCGCGCCGCCGTTCGCAGAAGTCGATGTCGATATCCGGAAGCGAGACGCGCTCCGGATTGAGGAAGCGCTCGAACAGCAGGTCGTACTGCAGCGGATCGATGTCGGTGATCTTCAGGCAATACGCCACCAGACTGCCGGCGGCCGATCCCCGGCCGGGTCCCACCGGGATGCCCTGCTCGCGGGCGTAGCGGATGAAGTCCCACACGATCAGGAAGTACCCGGGATACTTCATCCGCTTGATGACATCGACTTCGTATTGCAGTCGGGCGCGGTACTCCTCGATCGAGTGCCTCAGCCGCCCCTGCGCCGCCAGGGCCTGTAGACGCGGGAGGCGCACCTCGAAGCCTTCCCGCAATATGTGATCGAAGTAGCCTTCCACCGAATACGTGTCGGGCACCTGAAAGTTCGGCAGGTGCGGCCCGGCGTCGCTGAGGTCGACGTTGCACCGCTCGGCGATCTCGACGGTCCGACGCATCGCATCCGGATAGTCCCCGAACACCGCCGCCATCTCCTCCGGGGTCTTCAGGAAGAACTGGTCGCCGAAGTACTTCAGGCGCCCCGCGTCGTTGACCGACTTGCCGGTGCCGATACAGAGCAGGATGTCGTGAGGCTTGAAATCTTCCTGCCGCAGGTAGTGCACATCATTGGTGCAGACCAGCGGCACGCCGATATCGCGCGAAATCTCGACGAGGCCCCGATTGACGCCTACCTGATCGGGCAGCCCTTGGTTCTGCATTTCGAGGAAGAAATTGCCCGGCCCGAGCAGGTCCCGATAGGTCGCCGCCGCGTCGGTCGCCCGCTGCATCTGATCGGCCCGCAGGTGACTTGGCACCTCCCCCTTGAGACAACTGCTGAGGCCGATGATGCCCTTCGCGTGCCGGGCCAGCAGGTCCTTGTCGATTCTCGGCCGGTAGTAGAACCCTTCCGTGTAGCCGGACGAGACCAGTGTGATGAGATTGCGAAAGCCCTCGTTGGTCTCGGCGAGCAGTACCAGATGGTTGGCCGTCTCACCGATCGCGCCGCTCTTGGTCAGGCGACTGCCAGGCGCGACATACACCTCGCATCCCAGAATCGGCTTGATGCCGTGCGCGCGAGCCTTGTCGTGGAACGAAATCGCCGAGAACAGGTTCCCGTGCTCGGTGACGGCCAGCGCCGGCATCTTGAACCGTTCGGCCAGGCCGAGCAGTTCCTCGATGCGGCACGCCCCGTCGAGCAGCGAGTACTCCGTGTGCAGGTGCAGATGAACGAACTCGGCCATGTCACTCCCAGCCACAACGCGACGACACTGCGCCCCGGTGGGTCGACAGCCGTCGGGCTCTGGGGCTTTGACGTATTATACCGGTGTGGTGCGACCAATGACGGTGGGCCCGGCAACCCTCGCGGCACGTGTGTCTCTGCGTGGAGCCGCACGCGTGGTCCTGACGACCCTCGTCGTCTCGGCGCTGGTGCTGGCTCCCGGGGCACACCTCGCCTTCGGCGCGCCCAAGCGGCCTCCCGTGCCCGCGTTCTGGTCGCCGATCTATCCAATCTGGAACTTCGCGTTTGATGGGATCCCGGTGGGTCAGCCCGCCTTCGACCGCACCAACGCCTACGTGGGTCTTCGCGACGGTCGACTGGCCGCGGTATCCCTCATGACGGGCGAGGTGCTCTGGTCAACCAACCACGGCGTCACGGCACCTCCCGCCGCGATCGAAGGCCTGGTGCTGGCCGTCAAGGGTGCCACGATCATCGGTCTCGATAGCACCAAAGGCGAAATGCGCTGGCAGCAGGCGCTGGGCGCCCCGAGCGTGCTGGCTCCGACCGTCGGTCCGAACTGGATCGCCGTGATCACGACGAAGCCGGAACTGCTCCTGCTCCGCCCAGACGACGGCAGTCTCCTGTGGCGGCAGACACTCGCCGCCCCGGCGCGCGCCCTGCCGACCGGTGACACCGACCGCATCTTCATCGGTCTGACCAATGGCCAGGTGATCGCACTCTCCGCAAAAGACGGCGCGGCTCAGTGGACCCGCAAAGTCGGCGGCGAACCGCTGGTGCTGACGCTCAACAGGGACAGGGTCTTTGTCGGAACGTCAGACAACTTCCTGTGCGCGCTCATTGCCGACAATGGAAGGCAGAAGTGGCGGTGGCGGACCGGAGGCGACGTTGGTGGCGCCGTCGCGGCCGACGACAAGCGCGTGTACTTCGCATCGCTCGACAATTCACTGGTCGCGCTCGGCAGAGGCGGCGGCGACTTGAAGTGGGAGCAGCGCCTGCCATCGAGGCCTGTCGGAGGCCCCATCCTGGTCGGCGATACGCTCATCCTGGTGACCGTCGCCAGTGAGTTGAAGACATTTGCCGTCGACCGCGGCACGCTGATGGATTCTGTGGCGCTCGCCGGAAGGCCGCTGCACCAGCCACATCTGGTCCCCTGGGCCGGCCCGGTCCCGCCACGTGCAATTGTGTTGACGGCTGGAGGCCAGCTCTTCGCGATGGGCCCCACCGTCGAGCCGCCGCTCGAGCCGCTCGATCCGATGCCGGGCAATCTCGTGCTGCCGCCGGAGACGCTCGACCCGATCGAGCCGCCGCTCGTGCCGATGATCTACCCTCCCGGCAAGCTGCTGCTGCCGGAAACGCTGCCATCTGCAGTCATCAAGACGATCCCGCCAAGGCAGCCTTGACCACGCGCGCCAGGCGTCCCACACCTTCCGTGATGCGATCGATCGGCGGCAGCGAGAACGACAAGCGGATGAAATGCTGCCCGGTGCCATCGACGAAGAACGCGGCACCAGCCACATAGATGACCTTCTCTTGAGTAGCCCGCGCCAGCAGTGCCTCTCCACTCAGGTGCGTCGGCAGCGCCACCCACAGAAAGAAACCGCCCCGAGGCTCCTGCCAGGCCGCCACATCCCCCAGATGCTGGCGCATCGCCGATTCCATCGCCGTCTTCTTCTCGCGGTAGTGTGTCCGCAAGCCCGGCATCCGGGCGGCCAACACGCCACGCTTCCACGCCTCGAACACGATACGTTGATCGAGCGACCCGGTGCAGAGGTCCGCCGCCTGTTTGGCCAAATCGAGCCTGGCGACAAGCGATTCGGGCGCCACCACCCACGCGACACGGAAACCCGGCGCCAGGGTCTTCGAGAAACTGCTCAGATACACGACGCGGCCTTCCGTATCGTCTGCCTTGATCGGCCGGGTCAGGTGCGCCTCGTTCTCACCGAAGTAGAGGTCACCGTACGGATCGTCCTCGATGATGAGCAGGTTGTGTCGTTCCGCCAGCGCCAGCAGGCCCCGCCGCTTCTCCAACGAAATCAACTGCCCCGTGGGATTCTGAAAATTCGGCACGACATAGATCACGTTGACCCGCTTGCCGGCGGCGCGTTCCCGCACGAGCACCAGCTCGAGATCGTGCAGATCGATGCCATCCGCCTCCTGCCGCACGCCGACCAGATCGGCCTGCACATTGCGAAACGCCGCAATCGCCCCGGTATAGGCCGGCAACTCGACCAGCACGACATCGCCCGGATCGCAGAGCACTCGCGCGAGCAGGTCCAGCCCCTGCTGCGACCCGGTGGTCATCAGCACCTGGTCGGTGGTCGCCGCGATACCCCGGCCGGTCACGATCTCGGGAAGCGCGTCAACCAACGGCCGAAATCCCCTCGTGGGGCCGTACTGCAGGGCGTTTGGATCACTCCCGCTCAACAGCGACGACGCGATTTCGCGGAACTCAGCCCACGCGAATGCCTTCGGATCCGGATACCCGGGCGCGAACGAAATGATGTCGGGAATGCCCGCCGCCACCACCCCCATTTTGCGGATGGCCGAGCCTTGCATCTTCTCGCCGGCGCTGGACAGATAGGTGTCGTAGTTGATCATAATGGCGTCACCGTTCGAGGGGCTCGAGTCGGGTCGGGTTCACATCCACGGTCTCGGGCGCCGGGGATGTATGGCGTCGGTATAAGGACAGATAGGCTCCGAGCGCACTGAGCCCAAGATACTGGAACACGATGCCCCGGAACATCCAAGCCAGCAGCTGCAACGGAATCACCGCAAGACCGGCGAGCGGCACAAACGCGATCAGTCCGAGGCTGGTTGTGGCAATCAGCGACACGAACGTCGCGCCAATCACCAACCCCAGCACCACGCCCAGCACGCTGAAGGCCAGGCGGGGTTCGGCGCGCAGGAAGCCGAAGACCCGGCGCGCGCCGTTCCTGACGCTGCAATTCTCGACCACGATCACCGCCTGGATCAGCAGGTAGATAAAATTGATCAACGTGATCCAGACCACCATCGCCGCCGACAGCGCCACCGCGGCAAGCGTCCAGTCGAGACCGCTCTCGAGGTTGCCGCCGTACCGCCCAAACAGGATGCCCAGATACGCGCCTGCCGAGAGGACGTAGATCACGCCGAGCAGCAGCGCCAACCGAAGATAGCGCCGAAACACGGTCACACACCCGGTCTGGTAGCGCTCAATCGAGAACTTGGCCGCCGTCCAGAACGGGCGCAGCAGAAGCGGCGGCTCCTCAACCGCCACGGCCTCCCGTTCGCCCTGGGCGAGGATCACGACGCTCCCGCCTTTGACCAGCACCATGAAAGTCGCCCCGGTCGTGGCCACCAGCGCCACCGCGACCAGGAATGCCGCCAGCGCGTAGGGTTCGGCCAGCAGCGCCGACGCCACAAAGGCCATGCTCGTCCTCAGGTCTCCGCCCACCAGTTCGGGCAGATCCCGCCCGAGCACCAGGGCGACCAGCAACACGCCCCCGACAACGGGCACGCTGACCAGCATCTTGAACGTGGAATCCGCCACAAAATGAATGGCCGTCAACTGCCAGTTGGCCGCGGCGATGAGCGCGCCACGCTTGATGACGGTCTTGACCGTGACGTGTTGGATCATCGCGCGAGCCCGGATTATCCGCGAAAGGAGGGCCAGTGTCAGCCGCCTCCTCTTATAGCACGCTTTGCCGCGAGCCGTGCGCGCACGCCCGATCGGGCGGCCGCCTTGTCCCCGACCTCCGCCACGGTTATGCTGCTGGTGATCAGAACCGATGCGAATCCCGCCACCATACCGACGCGTGCTCACCTGGTTTGCCGCGCTGCAGCTGACCGTTGGTGTGGGCGGCCTCGGATGGGAAGTGCACCAGCTCGGGTGGAGCGATCGCGAGGCGATCGCCCGTGTCGGCGCGGGTGTCAAGACGTCGTTCGCGGCGATTGTCGCGGCGCTCGATGCCACCACATCGGACATCGCGGCCCGGCGCGATCTGATCAGCCGCGCGGCGACCGATCTGACCGCGAGCCGTGAGCTGTTCGCCGCCCTGGCCTCTCGCGTCGACGCCGACGCGGCGGTGACGGTCTACTCCGCCCAGGACACGCCACTGGCGTGGGCCGGTCGGCCGTCCGACCTCGGATGGCTGCGCGCCCGGGTGATCGGCCCTGCGGCCGTGTTTGTCGCGCCGGGTCCGTCAGGGACGCGCATCGTCAAGGTCCAACCGATCACTGAGCAGACAGCCGGGGCGACGACCCGCAGAATCGGGACCATCGTTTCCGAGCGGGATTTACCCTCCGCAGCGGCCGCCGGCCCGACAACCGACGCACTCCTGTGGCCGTCGGCGTTGGTTCCCGTGCACCTGCGTACCCGATACGAGGGCGCAGGCGAATCGCGGCACCCGAACGCGTTTCTGCTCGCCGCGACGTCGGGTGAACCTCTGCTGGAAGGGACCGTACTCGCCACCGATGTCGCATCGGCGAGGACCCGCCTGCGCCGAACGACCGGGGCAGCCGCCATCGGCCTTTGCGCCCTGCTCTGTGGGTGGCTGGCGCTGCCGTTGATGGCCCGATCGGCGCGGCGCCGATCGGGGATGGTTGCCGCGACTTGCGTCATCGGCGCCGTGTGCGCGATCGTCGGGGCCCGCGTGCTGGCCCGAGTGGCGGCCTCTTTGGCGGCCATCACGCCGACGCTGGATGTGACAGGGATCGTGGCTGGTGCGATCACACCGTACCTCGCCACGCCGGTCGATCTGCTCGCGACGGCCCTGGCCGTCCTGGCCATGGCCGCGATTGCGGGAGAGGCGGTGACTCGTCTTCGGATTGCGTCGAGACGCCATCGTCGAGTCGTCCAGCCAGGCACCGCATCGTTCGCGCTCTTTGTCGCGTCCCAGTGTGCGGCCGCCACCGCCGTCACCACCCTCCTGGCAAAGTACGACGCCGCGCTCCACGCGCTGGCGGAGGTTCCGGGCCTCGATCTCCTCAGCTTCTCCGTGCATCCCTGGGAACCGCGACGACTGGCCTTATCGGTCGCAATCCTTGGCCTTCACGCGGCGGTCGTGTGGGGAGCCGTCACGCTGCTGCGCTTCGGACTACTGTGGTTCAACCCCGGCAAAACGCTCCCCGTCCGCGCCGCCTGGACGCTCTGCTGGCTTGGACCGCTCGCCATCTGGGTCGTGGCCACCAGACTGACTCCGACCGACACACCAGGGTGGACCATCGTGCCGCCGGCCCTGCTTGCCATCGTCCTGGCCTGGGGATCGGTTCGCTTCGCGCATTGGCGGCGCCGGGCCTCGCAAAGCGCATCGATGTCTGCCCTGTTTCTCGCGCTGGCGTTGCCGTCGTACGCCTTCTACCCCGCAGCATTCGTCCACGCCACCAGCGCCAACCACTCGGTGGTCGAAACCCAGCTGGCCCCGCAGGTCATGCGACAGCGAGCCGAATTGCAGGTGCGGGTGCGCAGTGCCTGGAACCAGATTGATCGAGTGCCCGGCCTCGCCGAGTTGGCCGCCACGCAAGCTCCGCCGCGGACGGCGTCGCCGCCGACCGAATCGGCATTTCTGGTCTGGTCCCAAACCGATCTTGGCATCTATCGTCTGACCTCGGCTGTCGAGCTGTACTCCGCCGACGGTACGCTGGTCAGCCGCTTTGCCCTCAATCTGCCCGAGTACACGTCCACCCAGGAGAAATGGCAGGAGGCGTCGTGCGGCTGGGACATGGTCGAGGAGGTCTCTCCCTTCGGCTCTGAAGAGCGCCGGCTCCTGCACGCCGGGCGCGCCCTGTGCGCTGATGGGCCCACTGGCCGGCACATGGTCGGGGCGATCGTCATCCACGCGATGCTCGACTACGCCGCATTGCCGTTTCTCAGTTCGCAGAATCCGTACGTGGAGCTGTTCCGGACCGGCAGGAGCGCGGGGCCCGACAAGACGCACGCGCGGGAGACCGAGTTCGCCGTCTATGGCTGGAGTCGCCGGCCCCTGTTCGAGTCCGCCTCGGGGGCGTCCAGTCTCGACGACGAGACGTTCCGCCGCGTCTACGCATCCCGGACGCCGTTCTGGACGAAGCAGGTTTCGGCCGGACGCTCCTACGACGTCTATCTCTCCAACGACCGGGGGGGCATCTACGCGCTCCGCCTGCCGAGCCTCGATGCATTGGGGCATCTCGTGGTGTTGGCCGAACTCGCAACGCTCGCCGGAGTCGTGTATGTGCTCTGGCTGCTGCTCGGTGCGTTCGCCAGCGCGCTGGGTCTCTCGGCAGCCGACCGCGGCCGCGATCTGTTCAACGAGATCAGGGCGAGCTTCTACCGCAAGCTCGCCCTCGCGGTGGTCGCCGCAGCCGTTGTGCCGGTGTTGTTTCTCGCGGCCCTCGCCCAGAATTACATGTCGGGGCAGCTGCGCGCCGGCATTGAAGAGGCCGCCATCCGGACCGCGACCGTGGCGCAACGCGTGGTCGAGGACTACGACCGGCTCCAGGAACGCACTGACAGCCCTGGCCAGCCGCTAACCGACGACATCATGGTCTGGATCGCGCGGGTGATCGATCAGGATGTCAACGTCTACGACGGCGCCCTGCTGGCCGCCACCAGCGAGCGGGATTTATTCGCGTCCGGACTCCTGCCCACGCGCACATCAGCGAACGTCTTCCGGGCCATTGCACTCGACCGGCGCGCGACATTTGTCGGTGAGGAACGCGCGGGATCGTTCTCATATCTGGTAGCGGCCGCACCAGCCCGTCTTTCCGGCCACGACGCCATCCTGACGGTTCCTCTGACGCTGCGGCAGCAGGCGATTGAGCGCGAGATCGATGACTTGAACCGGCGGATCCTGCTGGCCGTGGTCTTCTTCGTCCTGCTTGGCTCAGGACTCGGATGGTGGATGGCGGAGCGCATCGCCGATCCGGTGCGCGCCCTCCAGCGGGCCACCAGGAAGCTGTCACAGGGCGATCTCGATGTCCGGCTCGTGATGACCTCGTCGAACGAGCTGAGCCGCCTGGTTGACGCGTTCAATGCGATGGCGGTCGACCTCAAGCGCCACCAGGCATCGGCCGAACGCACCCACAAGCTCGAGGCGTGGGCGGACATGGCCCGCCAGGTTGCTCACGAAATCAAGAACCCTCTGACGCCCATCCAGCTCTCGGCCGAGCATCTGCGGCGGGTGCACCAGGATCGTGGATCGCCGCTGGGCCCGGTGCTGGAGAACTGCATCGATTCGATCCTGACGCAGGTGCGGATGCTTCGGCAGATAGCCGGGGACTTCTCGAGTTTCGCGTCGTCTCCGACGCCCCGGCCGGTACAGATTACGCCGGCCGACCTGGTGGCCGAAGTGATCGCCCCCTACCGCACGGGGCTTCCGTCAGGCATCCACCTGTCGGTTGATGTGCCGCCGACGCTTCCGGCCATCTCGGTGGATCGGTCGCTGGTCGGCCGGGCCCTCGCCAACGTCGTCGAGAACGCCCTGCACGCGATGCCGGGCGGAGGCTCCCTGACGATCAGCGCCCGCCTGTCGACCGACCTCCACCGCCTCGAATTCAGTGTCCGCGACACGGGCGTCGGTATGGAACGCTCCGCACTCGGCCGCATCTTCGAGCCCTACTTCTCAACCAAGGCGATTGGCACCGGGCTGGGGCTCACCATCGTCAAACGCAATGTCGAACTCCACGGCGGTACCGTCGTCGTCGACAGCGAGCCCGGCGTCGGCACGCTGGTGACGCTGTCCCTGCCGGTTGTCGACAGACCATCCCCTGAGGAGTCGGTAGACGGTAGGAATCCATAGGGGCGGGCCCCTACGGGACTGTCGGTCGGGGCGTGTCGGCCTTGGGAGTTAGCGTTCGCCGGCGGCGGAGTCGTCCCCACAACAGGCCAACGAATCCAGAAAGCAGGTACGTGTAGGCGATCACGATAAACAACACCTGCGGGCGAATCGTGAGTGCGGCGTACGCGATCGCCACAAGCCCCAGCACCTTGTACGAGCGGCGTGCGTGCAAATCGAACGTCTTGAAGCTCCAGAAGCGAATGGTGCTGACCATCAGGAACGCCGGGACCAAGACAACGGCGAGCGCGATCAGCGCGCTATGGGGCTGCTTGAACCCTTCAGAGTAGAAGAACACGGTCGTGGCGGGAATCGCCGCCGCCGCGGGGCTGGGCAATCCGACGAAATAGCGCTTGTCGACATTGCTACCGGTCTGGATGTTGAATCGCGCGAGCCGGATCGCGGTCGCCGCCACGTAGATAAACCCGACGGCCCAGCCCAGGCGCTGCAGCGGTTCCAAGCCCCACATGAAGGCGAGCACGGCCGGCGCAATCCCAAACGAGATCACATCAGCGAGCGAGTCGAACTCGACCCCGAACGCGCTTTCGGTCTTCGTCATCCGCGCGATGCGCCCATCCAGCATGTCGAGCACAACCGCCAATCCGATAAACGGAGCGGCCACCTCGAACTCGCCGCGAATCGCATAGAGGATGCACAGATACCCGCAGAACATGTTGCCGAGGGTGAACAGGCTCGGCAACAGGTAGACTCCGCGCCGGAGCCGCTGACGCCGCTGGGCGGGATCACGCCTGAATCGCGAGCGCGCTCGGAACCGGTAGGCTTCCTGTTCGTCGAACGAACTGTCGCCGTTTGGTTGGTCGTCTACCGGGTTCACCATGAGGCCACCACGGTTTCTCCACCCCGGATGCGGTCGCCCTTGCCAACACGCAGCCGAACATGGCGGGGCAGGAACAAGTCAATGCGCGAACCGAACTTCATCAGACCGTACCGATCCCCAGTCCGAACCTCGTCGCCGACACGGGTCCGACAGACCAGACGTCGCGCCAGCACGCCGACCACCTGCCGGCACACCACCATCTCTCCAGCGTGGTCAATCCAGATGTCGTTGCGCTCATTGGCCGACGCCGCCTCCCATCGGTAGGCAGCCAGAAACCGGCCAGGCTTGTACTCGATCTTCGCCACCCGCCCGCCGACAGGAATCCGGTTGATGTGCACGTCAATCGGCGAAAGGAACACGCTGACCTGGGTCCAGACGCCCGGTGGAGCGACGGTGGGATCGGCGTCGCCGGCTATCAGCACCCGCCCGTCAGCCGGCGCGATGACCAGGCCTTGCTCACCGGGCACCAGCCGATCGGGGTCCCGGAAGAAAAACACCATGAACGACGCCAGCGCGACCAGCACCACCGCCGGAACCCAGAATCCCGTGGCAGCCGAGACACTCCCAATCAATACGGGCGTCAGAATAAACGGCCAGCCCGCCCGGTCAATGCTCATGTCGTGTTCATTGTACTTCGCGGCGGCCCCGTCAACGCTCAACCACCCCCAAAACGACCGCAGCCAGCGTCCGCTTTGAACGCTGGCTGCGTGGATCGAATCTGCTCGTTCCGGGCTTCGAGACCGCCCGGAGGTCATGTCGCGAATCTAGGCCGTCAACGCCTGTGCGTCGCTCTGCCCGCGAAGCCGCCGGGTGATATCTTCCATCCGGTCCTTCAGCTGGAGCTTCCGCTTCTTGATGGTGGCCTGCTCGACTTGTTCGGGTTCCGAAAGGTAGGTCTTGTGCGCGAGTTCAGAAAGGCGATGTTCCAGTTCCTTGTGTTTCGTGGTGAGTTGACGGAACTCATCGTCATTCTGGAGCAAGGTGGACGTCAAGTCCGGTGCGTCTGCCGTCATGCGGTTCGCCTCCTTCCATAGGGGCCGGTCAGAAGCGCGTGGGTGAGTCGGTGGAGCAACATAGGCTGGACCCCGCAGGGCCCCGATCGCGGTTGCGATCGGGTGTCGTCAGGGGTGTACGGGCAAGTTACCACAAGGCCATAGCGCGTTCAAGTATTCGGATTTGATTCAATATTCTGGAGTTCTCTCGCAAGAACCAGGGCATCCTCCACTGGCTCCCTGTAGTAAGCCTGGCGCACGCCGATGGTCGTAAACCCCAGGTTTTCGTAGAGTTGCCTGGCCGCCGCGTTACCGCGCCGCACCTCGAGCAACGCCCGGATGGCGCCCCGGTTTCGACCCTCCCGGAGCACGTATTCGACGAGGCACCGTCCAAAACCCCGGCCGCGGTACTCCGGCCTGACGGCGACGTTGTTGATGTGCACTTCGTCGACCACCAGCCAATGCGAACAGTACCCGGCGACCCGGCACTCCGGAGTCCGCAAGACGACGATGAAGGAGATTCCGCTATTTTGGAGTTCTGCCTCGTACATCTCCCGCGACCACGGAGTGGCGAAGCTTGACCGATCGACCTCCATCACGCCAGTCAGGTCGTCTTGACCGCCCAAGGCTTCAACAAGCGGCACCATCACGCGCCGCCAGCCCGCTGTCGATCACGCGCCAGTTCGGCATCTGACCGGCGAACGTAGATCGGTTTGACCGCGTGCGGCGGCAGCGCCTTTCCGGCTCCCGCCCGCTGCTCGGCCAGCCGTCCGATTGCGGGTGCCAGCAAAGGGGTCGGGGCAATGACGCGCAGCCCCGTGCCCAGGCGTTCCGACAGGATGTCCCGATAGGTCAGCGCCCCATCGCCTGCGAAGGTCACATGTCCCCACCAGGCCTCTCCTATCCACCGTTCCAGAACGACAGATGGCGTCGCCACCGACGGATCGTCCACGTACTCGAATTCCGGTCCCGTTCCCGCAGCGCGCGTTCCGATCATTCGCAGCACCGCGGCAAACACCTCGTGACGCTGTGCATCGAGCCAGATGGCCAACGAGGCGTCGGCGAGAGCCGGCTGGTCGGCCCAGACGGCCGCCGCCACCGCCTCGAACGCGGATACGCCGACGACCGGCTTGCCGCTGGCGAAGGCGAGTCCCTGGACCGCAGCCAGCCCAATCCTGAGACCCGTGAACGAGCCGGGGCCGGCGGCCACCCCGAACACGTCCACATCAGACACGGCCAGGCCCTGGTCGCCAAGCAGATCGAGCAGGTCGCCGGGAAGCCGTGTCGCATGCGGACGGGTGCCATCACCAACACGTGTGGCCAGGACGCGCTGGTCGCGCACGATGGCGAGGCTCCCCAGGCGGGTCGTCGTGTCAAGAGCGGCCACGAGCATGGTCTGATTGTGCCCCAGCATGGCGGGGAGATGCTATATTCCAGAGGCGTGTCACCTTCCGATTCATCTCCCTCACCCAAGGGTCTGGCCACCGCCAGCCCGGCGATGCGGCAGTACCTGGACGCCAAGCGCCAGTACCGTGACGCTATCGTTTTCTTTCGCATGGGTGACTTCTACGAGATGTTCTACGAGGACGCGCTGACGGCCTCCCGGGCGCTCGACCTGACGCTGACCTCGCGTTCGAAGGACGCCGAAGGCGGCAACATCCCGATGTGCGGCTTGCCCTATCACGCGGCCGAATCGTACTTGGCGCGCCTGGTGAAGAAGGGCTTTCGCGTGGCGATCTGCGAACAGGTTGAGGACCCGCGCAAGGCGAAGGGCCTCGTGCGGCGCGAGGTGGTTCGCGTGGTGTCGCCTGGAACCTTTGCGGAAGCCGGCTACCTCGACGCGCGCGAATCGGCCTTCCTTCTCGCGGTGGCCCCCGCTGCGTCGTCCTCGCCCGAGGCCCCGCCGACCGTCACCCAGGCCCGAGGCGCGGCCGACCCGTCATCCGCCAGCGTTCCGGTCACCGGCGCAGCGCTGCTGGACCTGTCGACCGGAGAGTTCATGGCGGCCGAGTATGCAGGTCGGGACGGCCTTCGGCAACTCGCCGACGAGATTGCGGTGCTGCGTCCTCGGGAGATCCTGCTCGGGACGAGCGTCGATGCCACCGCCATCCTGCCCCCGTCCGTGTTGTCGGGTGCCGTCATCACCAGGGTCGATGACTGGCTGTTCGATCACGACACCGCCCGGCGAACATTGCTGACGCAGCTTCGCACACAGGCGCTCGACGGCTTCGGTCTCGAACCCCACCCGGCCGCCGTGCGCGCGGCCGGCGCGCTCGTGCATCACCTTCAGGACACGCAGAAAGCGGAACTCACGCATATCCGCGGCATTACGTTCAAGGAGCAGGCGGACCGGCTCGTCCTCGATCCGTTGACCCTCAAGCACCTCGAAGTCATCGACTCGCTCGACGGCGGGCGTGCCGGTTCACTGCTGCACGAGATCGACCGGACCATCTCCGCCATGGGGGCGCGTCTGCTGCGCGCCTGGCTCCTGCGCCCACTGGTCTCGCTGGAGCGCATTCGCGACCGGCTCGACGCCGTGGAGGATTTCGCGTTCCGCACAACCGAGCGCGGAAAGTTCCGTGATGCCCTTCACGCGGTCCATGACCTCGAACGGCTCGTGTCGCGGGCGGCCCTCGGCACGGCAGGGCCCCGCGACCTGGTCGCGCTCAAGACCTCGCTTGGCGCCATCCCCCGCCTGCGTACCTTGCTGGACTCGTTTCAGGCTCCGGTCGTTTCCAGTCTGGTTGCGCAGTTGGACGATGTGCCGGAGGTCAGGGACGCGATTGAACGAACCATCGTCGACGAACCGTCCGTGCTGGCGCGTGATGGCGGTTGTGTGCGCGACGGGGTCGACGAGGAACTCGACCAGTTGCGCCTCATCTCGCGGTCGGGCAAGCAGGTGATCGCCGAGATGGAAGAACAGGAGCGCACGCGGACCGGCATCGCGTCGCTCAAGGTGCGCTACAACCGCGTGTTCGGGTACTACATCGAAGTCTCGAAGTCGAACCTGCACGCGGTGCCCGCCGACTATCAACGCAAGCAGACGATCGCGGGCGGCGAGCGATTCGTGACGCCGGCGCTCAAGGACTACGAAGAAAAGGTCCTGGGGGCCGACGAGCGGATTCTGGAGCGGGAAATCGAGATGTTCGAGGTGTTGCGCGCCCAGGTCGCCGCCGAGGCGCCGCGCATCCAGGATACGGCGCGCGCCGTCGCCACGCTCGACGTGCTGGCCGCGCTCGCCGACGCGGCCGCGCTCCATAATTTCGTCAAGCCTCACGTCCATGACGGTGACGACATCACGATTATCGACGGCCGGCACCCGGTGGTCGAGCGCTATTCGCCCGATCCGTTTGTCCCGAATGACACCGTCCTCGACGGGTTGACCCGCCAGTTGGTGATCCTCACGGGGCCGAACATGGGCGGAAAGTCCACCTACCTCCGGCAGATTGCGCTCATCTGCCTGATGGCCCAGGCCGGATCGTTTGTCCCTGCCCGCGAAGCCAAACTCGGCCTGGTGGACCGGATCTTTGCGCGCGTCGGCGCCTCGGACAACATCGCACGCGGCCAATCGACCTTCATGGTCGAGATGCAGGAGACCGCCAACATCCTGCACTCGGCCACGTCCCGGAGCCTCGTCATCCTCGATGAGATTGGGCGGGGCACCTCGACATTCGACGGTCTCAGTATCGCGTGGGCGGTGGCGGAGTATCTGGCGACCACCAGCCGTGCGCGTCCCAAGACCGTGTTTGCCACGCACTATCACGAACTGACCGACCTGGCCGATACCGTGCCCGGGGTCGTCAATGCGCATGTCGCAGCCCGCGAATGGAAGGACGACATCGTCTTTCTGCGCAAGGTCGTGCCAGGCCGGTCGGACCGCAGCTACGGCATCCAGGTGGCGAGACTGGCCGGATTGCCACCCGAGATCATCGCGAGGGCGCGCAGCATTCTCGGGGCGCTCGAGCAGGATGCACTCGCGCGCGGCGGACGGCCGTCGGCGACGGGCGCAGGGGCGGATCCCCGCCTGCAACTGGGGCTGTTCGAAGCGCACACGCCGGTGGATGCCCTGGCGAAGAGAGTGCGGGAGATCGACGTCGACCGCTTGACGCCGCTCGAGGCGCTGACCCTGATCGCCGACCTCAAGCGGGAACTCGAAGAATGAGGCGATGGGCTGCGGCAGCCGCCGGTGTCCTGGTTCTGGTCTGGTGCGCCGGCTGCAGTCGCCCGACTCCCCCGCCCCCCGAGATCATCCGCGTCGCCATTGTCAGTTCGCCAAACAACCTGGATCCGCGCATCGGCACCGATGAGGTCTCGCAGCGCCTGCACCAGTTGATCTACGACCAGCTGTTTCGCATCGACGACCAGCTCCGTGTGTCGCCGGGGCTGGCCACCGACTGGACCCAACCCGATTCGACGACCTACGTCGTGCACCTCAGACGTGGCGTGCGCTTCCACGATGGCCACGAACTGACATCGGCGGATGTCGCATACACGTTCAACAGCTTCCTGGACCCGGCGTTCGCGTCACCGCGCAAGGGCGCGTATCGCCTGCTGAAGCGTGTCAGCGCCGTGGATCGCTATACCGTCGAATTCGTGTTGCAGGAGCCGTTTGGATCGTTTCCGGTCAACCTTGTCATGCCGGTCGTACCGGCCGGCGCTGGCACCGCGTTGAAGCAGCAGCCCATCGGCACGGGCCCGTATCGGTTCGTCCGCCACGTCGCCGACGATTATGTCGAGCTGACGGCCTTCGATGCCTACTTTGAAGGCGCGCCCCGCAACAAGGGACTCCTGCTTCGCGTCGTCCCCGACGACATGATGCGCGGCCTCGAGTTGCAGCAGGGATCGGTCGATCTGGTCGTGAACGATCTCGCCCCAGACCTGGTTCATCAACTTCGGACGAGTAGCACGCTCCGCGTTATCACGTCGCCAGGCACCGACTACGCCTACGTGGGCATCAACCTGCGCGATCCGGCGCTCCGCGACCGGCGAGTCCGTCAGGCTCTCTGCTACGCCATCGATCGGCAGGCCATCGTTGATCACCTGCGCCGGGGCCTCGCTCTTCCCGCATCGGGAGTGCTGCCGCCCATGTCGTGGGCGTTCGAGTCGGCCGTGCGTCAGTACCCGTTCGACCCCGCTCGCGCCATGGCGCTGCTCGACGAGGCGGGCTACCGCGACCCCGATGGCGAGGCCCCAGCCCCCCGGCTGTCGTTGACGTTGAAGGTCTCGTCGACCGAATTCAACCGCCTGCAGTCATCCGTCATCCAGGAGAGCCTCCGGCGAGTGGGCATCGCGCTCGACGTCAGGACGTACGAGTTCGCGACGCTCTACAACGACGTCCTGCGTGGGAATTTCCAGTTGTTCACGCTGCAATGGGTCGGCGTGTCCGATCCGGACATGCTGCGGCGCGTCTTCCATTCGAAACAGATGCCGCCAAGCGGATTTAATCGCGGCTTTTTCTCGAATCCTGCCGTCGATGATCTGATTGACCGGGCGACCCGGTCGACCGACGACACCGAGCGCCGCACGCTGTACGGCGATGTTCAGAGGCTGGTAGCCGAAGAGGTGCCGTACGTCAGCCTCTGGTACAAGACCAACGCCGTGGTCGCCCAGCGCAACCTGCAGGGCATTGACCTCGGTCCAGCGGCCGACTTCCGATTTCTTCGCCACGTGTGGCGCGGTGTGAACGGAACGCCCGCGACATTGCCAGCGAGCGGTCAGTGATGATCCGGTTGGGTCGATGGGTAGCGTGGGGATTCGCGATCGGGCTCTGTCTCTGGGCGGCCGAGGCACAGGGACAGACCAGGTACGACTCCCGCCTTCACTTCCGCGTCATCCACACCGATCATTTCGTCATCTACTTTCATCAGGGTGAGGAACGGATCGCCAGCCGTCTGGCGGGCATGGTTGAGGCGGTTCGCCGGGATGTCGCCGCCCAACTGGTCCTTGATGCACCTGACCAGATCCACGTGGTGCTCGTCGATCAGACCGACGTCTCCAATGGATGGTCCACGCCCCTCCCGTACAACACCATCGAGATCGCTGCGACCCCGCCGCCGTTGACGTCGCTGCTCGGCAACTATGACGACTGGCTCAGGCTGGTGCTCGTGCACGAGTACACGCACATCGTCCATCTGGATCGCGTGGGCGGTTGGATGCGGATCTTCCGGCGGACACTCGGCCGGCATCCGATGTCGTTCCCGAACCTGTTCCTGCCGACCTGGCAGGTGGAAGGGGTGGCCACCTACGTCGAAAGCGCGCTCACGGGCCGCGGACGCGTTGGTGCTGCCGAGACCCGAGCCATCCAGGACGAGATCGCCGCATCCAGGGGACTGATGCCGATAGACCGTGCCGGAGGCGGACTGGTGGCCTGGCCCGGCGGAAACACTCCGTACTTCTACGGCGGAGCGTTCAGCGACTACCTGGCGAGCCGCGACGGACCGGATCGTCTCGGCCAACTGGCACGCGCCACGTCGTCTCGCCTGCCGTTTCTCGGTGAGGGCGCCTTCACGTCCGTCTTCGGGGCCTCTTCGCAGACACTGTGGCATCAATTCCAGGCCCAGCGGGCCTCGGCCTCGCACGACATGCCGCCACCCACAGACGCTCGGCGGTTGACCCAGGATGGGTTCATGACGTCGGGGCCAAGATACTCGCCTGGGTGTGGGAATGGTGCTCCGCGAGTCCTCTATTCGACACTCACGCCCGAGCGATTTCCGAACATCAAGGAGATCGCGGCCGATCGACGCGTGGCCAGAACGGTCACCACGAGATACCTGGGAGAATCACTCTCGACCGACGGTCGCTGGGTGTTCTTCGATCAAATTGAATTCGACGGACCGGTGTCCCGGTTCCGCGATGTCTACGCGGCGGATTTGAACACGACCAGACTCGTGCGCCTCTCGCACGGTGCACGCATGTCCGATCCAGAGGTGTCTACGGATGGGACGCGCCTCGCGGTCGTCGTTCAACGCGCGGGCGACAGCGTGCTGGCCGTCTACCGACTCTCACGGCCCAGCATGGACACGCCGCCCGTCATGGACCGCCCCGCCGTGCTGACCGTCGCTGAAGACGGATGTCATTTCGCGACGCCGCGATGGTCGCCCGATCTGACACGCCTTGCGGCCACACGACAGTGCGAGGGGCGTCCTCCGGAGATCGTCGTCATCGACGGCACCAATGGAGGCGTGACACCGGTCGTCTCCGATCGTCGGTCTCGCAGCATCACGCCGGCGTGGTCGCCTGATGGTCAGGCGCTCTACTTTGCGTCAGACAGAGACGGCTCCCGATTCCAGATCTTTACAATTGGGACGGGAGGCACGTCGCCAGGGGCTCCACGACAGGTCGTCTCCGCAACTGGCGGCGCCACCGCTCCGGACGTGTCGCCGGACGGACGTTCGCTCCTCTTCGTGGGCGTGACAGCGGCCGGATACGACATCTTCGAAGCGTCGCTGACTTCAACGCCTGCCGCGAGTGCATCCCGTGGAGACACGCCATCGGTGCCAGTCGAGCAAGACAGGCCGTCCCCACAACCGTCGCGCGACGTCCCGGAGCCGATCAAGGGCGATCGGTCGTACTCCCCGTGGTCCACGTTATGGCCCCGGGCATGGTCCCCGGCCTTCACGACATCGAACCAACGGACCGACGTTGGGGCGACCGTCGAGGGAAGCGACGTGCTGGGACGCCATGCCTATCTGGCGACGGTGACGTGGACGGTCGCCAGACCGACAACGGACATGCCGATGGCGTCGTCCGCACGCCCGAATATTGACGTCAGCTACGTGTACGGCCGCTGGCGCCAGACCCTCCTGCTGTCGGCGTCGGACACGCTCGAGTCGGTCGCCTTCATCGATCGGGCATCGGGCCGTGTCGTTCGTGCCGACGCGTGGGATCGACAACTGTTCGCCGGCGTACTCGTCGCTTGGCGCCGGGTACGTCTGTCACAGTCGTGGCTCTCAGGCGTGGTGCTTGATCACGAACGCTTCGCCAGCGCGACCGTCATTCCCGCCCGGAACCGCAATGCGCTCCGCTCCGCCTGGACCCTGAACTCCTCACGGTTGTACGGCTACTCCATCAGTTCTGAAGAGGGGATTCGATCGACCGCCACGATTGAGCGGGTCACGCCGGCCCTCGGCGCCGATGGCTCGGCGACGGCAGCGACAGTGGACCTTCGCGCATACCTGCCCGGTGGTCCACTCCATTCCGTTGTCGCGGTGAGATTCGCCTCGGGCGTCAGCACCGGCGATCCGGGCGAGCGCCGAGTCTTCAGCCTAGGCGCGTCCACCATCCCGTCGTCACCTTTCGATTTCGGTCAGCGAGCCGTCGGCATGATGCGCGGTATTCCCATCGACTCCCGGGTTGGAACCGCGGTCGCGGTGACCAACCTGGACTATCGATTTCCCCTCGCGAGGATTGAACGCGGATTCCGGACGTGGCCGATCTTCCTGAACGGGTTGCACGGTGCCATCTTTGCCGACGTGGGCGCGGCCGGCGCCACGCTCGGTTCCATGGGTTCGCCGCTCGTTTCAACAGGCGTCGAGATCGCGTCCGACGTCACGCTCGGGTATTTCCTGCCACTCACCGTCGCGCTTGGCGCCGCGTGGACGCACGATGCCCGTGAGGCGCCTGCGAACCGGCTGGCCGTGTTCCTGCGCCTCGGGCGCGCGTTCTAGTCCCGGCCATCGATCGCAAGACAGGCGAGATCAGGGTATAAGATCGATCGTATGATGCCGAAACTCCCCTACCATCCAGGTCTGCCCTTTACATTCGGCGGCCTCGAGCAGGGACCCGACTCGTTCGACCGCGCGAAGGCTGTGGTCCTTCCCATCCCGTTTGAGCGCACCACGTCGTTCGTGTCGGGCACCAAGAATGGACCGCGCGAGATCATCGCCGCGTCGAGCCAGGTTGAGTTGTACGACGAGGAGCTTGGGAAAGAGATCTCCGACGTCGGCATCTACACGCTACCAGCCATGGAGCTGCCGTTTGCCCGCACCGAGCAGGCGTTTGCCGAGATCCAGCGCACCGCCTCATGGCTGGCGGCATCGGACAAGTTCTTCGTGGCGCTCGGAGGCGAGCACGCGCTGACCGCCCCACTGGTGGCGGGCGTCGCCGAGCAGCATGCCGGCCTCAGCGTCCTGCACATTGACGCCCATGCCGACCTGCGCGACAGCTACCTGGGCGATCCGCACAGCCACGCGAGCGCCATGCGCCGGGTGCTTGAACACGCGCCGGCCGTCCAGGTGGCCATCCGGAATCTGTCGGCGCCGGAAGCGCAGGCTCTCCCGTCACTCAACACGACGGTCTTCTTCGACTGGAATATGCGGGACGACCCTCAGTGGATGGAGCGCGCGGTCGAGAAGCTCAGCCCGAAGGTTTACGTCACCATCGACTGTGACGGTCTTGATCCGGCCATCATGCCGGCGGTTGGCACGCCCGAACCCGGCGGATTGAGCTGGCGCGAACTGCTCACGCTGCTCAAGCTCGTGATGGCTCGGCGCACCGTCGTTGCCTGTGATGTCGTCGAACTCTGCCCGCTCCCAGGCGTCGTGGCGCCCAACTTCCTCGCGGCGCGCCTGGTCTACAAGCTGGTGGGATATCGATTCCTGGCCCGCTAAGTCCTTCGATTCACAGCTTCGGCGGCGAACCGACTCACTCAGGACTTAGTGCTGAGCGAGCGTCTTCCGCTGGATCTCCTCGCACCGATACCCATCCGCAATTGCGAGTCGAAGCACTGACCGAACAGGCTCTTACCGGGTCGCCGCCGGGGCGATGTCCAGTGCGTCCATCTCCCGCCGCGCGATCTGCGCATACGGGGACTGCGGAAACTCGTCGGCCACACGACGAAACGTCTTGCGCGCTTCGTCATTCTTTCCCGCCAGCCGGTACCCGCGCGCCAACTGCATCAGCACGCCATCAACCGGGACTTCGTCGGTGGTCTGCTGCGCGATCTCCTTGAGCGACGCCAGCGCCGGTTCGTACTGCCCAATCGTGAGCTGCGCATCGGCAATGCCCAGTTTCGCCATCACCTGGTAGACGCCTTTTGCCTTCGCCACGACTTCGCGGTAGCGTTCGATCCCATCGGCTGTGCGGCCGACTGCCACCAGCGCCGCTGCTGCCCGGTAGCGCGCCATCACGCCTGGCTCCAGGTTCGGATACGAGTCAGCCACGGCCAACAGACTCGGCAGCGCCGCTTCGAGCCGCGCCTTGTCGCTCGCATACGTCCCGGTCGCCTGCATCGGCGGCTTACCCGCCTCGCCGGCCGTGGGCGGCATCACGGGAGCCTCGGCAATCACCATCGCCTCAGCCAGCATCCGGGTGGCCGTCGACGCGGTGTTCTGGCGGACGATGACCGTCGCCACCACGCCTATCGCCACGATGATGATGGCCAGGCCGCCGTAGATCACGAGGTTCCGGTTCGCCCCGTACCATTCCCTCGCGCCGAGCAGCCACTCGGCGAATTCGTTTTCCTTCAGGTGATGCCGTTCAGTTCGCTTCATGATGCCTCAGGCAAGTTCCCGACGCTGTCGACACGAGTGGGAGCCGTCGGTCGGCTCCCGCCCAATCAATCCAGTCGTCCATTATAGCGGCGAAATGCACCGTGACGACGCGCGAATCAGGCTTCGCGCATAAACGGATAGTCGAACTCCGTCGCCGGCGCAAACGTCTCCTTGATCGTGCGCGGACTCGTCCAGCGCAGCAGGTTGAGTGGACCGCCTGCCTTGTCATTGGTGCCCGACCCTCTCGCGCCGCCAAACGGCTGCCGGCCCACCATCGCTCCGGTTGGCTTGTCGTTGAGGTAGAAATTGCCGGCGGCGTACCGAAGCACGCGGCACGCCTCAATGTACGCGTAGCGATCGTTCGAGAAGATTGCGCCCGTGAGGGCGTACGGCGACGTGGTGTCGCACAGTCTCAGCGTCTCTGCATACTTCTCGTCCTCGTAGACGTAGATCGTGAGGACCGGCCCGAAGATCTCCTCCGCCATGGTGACGAACCGGGGATTCAAGGCCTGAATGACCGTGGGTTCGATGAAGAAGCCCTTCGACTTGTCGCCCCGGCCGCCCAGGATGACCTCCGCCTCGCTCGAGGCCCTGGCTCGATCGATGTAACTCATGATGTTGCTGAACGAGGCTTCGTCTATCACCGCGTTCACGAAATTCGTGAAGTCCCGGACATCGCCGGTCTTCACGCGCGCGAGCATCTCGCTCATGCGATGCTGCACCTCCGGCCACATCGACGCCGGGATGTACGCCCGCGAGGCCGCTGAGCACTTCTGACCCTGATACTCGAACGCGCCGCGCACCAGGGCGGTGGCCACTTCCTGCGCGTCCGCCGAGTTGTGCACGAACACGAAGCCCTTGCCTCCCGTCTCGCCGACAATCCGAGGATAGCTCCTGTAGGTGTCGAGCTTGCTTGCAACCGTTCGCCACAGGGAGTTGAACGTGGAGTTCGAACCCGTGAAGTGCAGTCCGGCGAACATCGGATGCGCCAGCACCAGTTCGCTCACGAGCGAGCCCTGCCCGGGAACGAAGTTGATCACGCCCGGCGGGAAGCCGGCCTCCATGAACACCTGCATCAAGACGTAACTGGAGAGCAACGACGTGCTCGCCGGTTTCCACACCGTCGTGTTGCCCATCAGGGCAACCGACGTATTCAGATTCGAGGCAATGGCCGTGAAGTTGAACGGGGTGACGGTGAAGACGAAGCCCTCGAGCGGCCGGTACTCCATCCGGTTCAGCTCATCGGGCGCGGAGTGCGGCTGGTCGGAGTAAATCTGCGACGCAAAGTAGACGTTGTGCCGGAGGTAGTCGATCACCTCACACACCCCGTCGACCTCGGCCTGATAGGCGCTCTTCGCCTGGCCGAGCATCGTCGCGGCGCCAATCTTGTACCGGTAACGGCCGGCCAGTAGCTCCGCGGCGCGCAAGATGACCGAAGCACGTTCAATCCACGACAGGGTCGCCCACGCCTCGTGCGCGCTCAGCGCGGCGTCGATTGCCAATCGCACTTCGGCTTCGCCGGCCTGGTGACAGCGCGCGAGCACGTGACCGTGATCGCAGGGCATCACCACGTCGCGGGTCCGGCCCGTGCGGATTTCACGGCCACCAATGACGAGCGGGATATCGACGACCGTGCTGGCCATCAGGTCCAGTTCCCGTTTCAACGAGACGCGGCTGACCGAGCCGGGGGCGAAGTCGCTGACGGGTTCGTGGCGGGGCTCAGGAAAACTGAATACGCTGTTGTTCATGGAAGTCTCCTCGACCCGAGAACCGGTTTCAAAACCCGTTCTGGCGGCTCGCCAGCGGACCGCCTACGCAGGTTTTCAAACCGTCACCAATGAAGATAGCGCGATTGGCGGCGGAAGTGGTGCCCCTGGCCCGACTCGAACGGGCGGCCTACGGTTTAGGAAACCGTTGCTCTATCCTGCTGAGCTACAGGGGCATCAGCCTCATTATCCTACACGCTCGCGTATCGCAAAGGCGAGACCGCGCTCGACCTGGGCTTGGGCAATTCTGAGCGGCCAGTTAGTCAGACCGATATCGAGTTACCGGTATGCTTCGCTACGGTGAGCGACCCTTACGACCGTGACGGACGTCTCGACGTCGTCGATGAGGTACAGGATCCGGTAGTCCCCCTGCCGGATTCGGTACTTTTCCTGGCCGGACAGTTTCTCGGCGCCGACAGGCCTGGGTTCGGCGGCGAGACGTTGGATCATTGATACCGTGCGTCGGCGATCCCGCAGCGGAAGACCTTCGAGTTCCTTCGCCGCGGAGGGCTTGATCTGCAGGCTATAGCTTGCCACGTCGCTTCAGGTCCTTGAGCACATCCTCGAAGGCGAGGTTCGGTTCCTTGGATCGCGCATCGAACGCGGCCAGATCATCGGCGTCCTCGGCCAGGCTCCGGCGAACGGCCCGGTTGACCAGGTCAGATATGCTGTGGTCCGTTTCAGCCGCCTTGACCCGCAGGGCCTTGTGGATGCCCGGATCGAAGTACACGGTGGCACGTGTGAGGTCAGCCATGTTGGTATGGTGACACTATGGCACTATAACGTCAAGACGTTGTAACGTTAACCGGTAGCGGTTTGACCACATATCATTTCGTCAGCAGCACGAAATGCGCCCGTCGGTTCCTCTGCCAGCATTCCTCGGTCTGCTCGGTGCAGACCAGAGACGGAGTTCGGCCGAATCTGCGCGCTTCCCGGATATGCTCAGTATTGCAGGACGCTCTCGACGCGCTGCCCCGCCAGTTGGTCTCGTCCCTTGAGGAACACCAGCTCTATCAGGAACGCCAGCGCGTGGAGATTGCCGCCAAGCTGTCGAACCAGCGACGCCGCCGCGCGCGCCGTACCGCCGGTGGCGAGGACGTCATCAACCACCAGCACCCGCTGGCCCGGCGTCACGGCGTCATGGTGCAGCTCGAGCGAATCCGATCCGTATTCCAGCTGGAAGGACTCGCGGATGCTCCTTGCCGGCAGCTTGCCGGGCTTCCGAATCGGGACGAAACCCGCGCCGAGCCGATCGGCCACCGCCCCGCCCAGGATGAACCCCCGGCTCTCGATGCCAACCACCAGGTCAATCCCGGCCCCGGCAAACGGCGCCACCAGGTGGTCGATGACGGCCTTGAATCCCTGCGGATCGCTCAACAGCGTGGTGATGTCGTAGAACAGGATGCCCGGCTTGGGAAAGTCCGGCACGTGACGGATTTTCGCCTTCAAGAACTCCGGGCCGAACGCGCTGTTGGCTGCCATGGTCGTGTTATCCCCTTATTGAGAAGTCCGCATAATGGCCGCTGGCGGGGCCAATCTCCCGGTCGACTGCATCGACGCGTGCGCCGGCCGGACCGCGCCGAATCGCGGCCTCGAACCGTTCGAGAGCCATCCGATCGCCTTCCACCATCACTTCCACGCTGCCGTCCGGCTCGTTCCCGACGACGCCGACCAATCCCTCGCGCCTGGCCGCGTCGTAGGTAAACCAGCGAAAACCGACGCCCTGGACACGGCCGACGACGCGATAGGTGCGTGATTCGAGCATGGTCATGTCGCCCAGGGGAATCGACGGGCGATTATATATGGGTTCGCGCGTTATCCACTCCCGGAGTGATTGACGCTCCGTCAAGTTCCGCACTACGTTGGTAGGAATATGACGCAACCGCCCCACCCGCCCGTGCTGGACATCGGTGTGCCCGGCTTCAGCTACGCCGATCTCCACGAGCCGTCCCGCCTGCGCGATCTCTACGAGGTGTTCGCGCGCGAGGTCGAACGGGACGACCCCGAGTTGTGGCGTCAGTGGGACGGGTATCGGGCGAACCCGGCCGCAGCGAGGCCCGCCACCGAGGTGTCTCTGCTGCTCGTGAGAATGGCGCCGTTTGTCAGCCGGTTTGTCGGGCGGTTGTTCCGCGTCGAAAAGGAACTCGAAGCGTTGGCGGCCGCGACCAATGCCCAGCAGGCGATCTTCCGGTTCAAGGCCGATTTCGTGCGCCGCCGGGTGCTCCCTCTGCTCAAGAGTTCAGCCACACCCGCGGTCAGCGCGGACGACGAACGGGTGGTTCGGGGCTTGCTCGCAGGCCAGTTTCCGAACGACGGCGAGATGGCGCTCGCCCACGCCGGCTGCCTGCTTCTCGATCGCGAAGCCGCGGCCGCACAGTCCAACGATCCGGTAGAGAAGGCCTCGGTCGCTGAATCGATTGACGCCCTGAAGCGCTGGTGCGCGGTGCACCTCCACGATCCGGCGCACAAGTCGTGGGTGATCTTCCGACTCCCCCGGGGGGTGGATTTCTTCAAACTTGTCCACGTCGAACACCACGATCCGGCGCTTCCCGCGGCGCTCACGGGCCCGGCATCGCAGTTGCGGCGTCGCGACGGCTTCACCCTGACCGATCCACGCATGACGGGCCGCGAGGCGCTTGGCGAGATCCACTACTGCATCCTCTGCCACGAACGCGACAAGGATTCGTGTGCGAAGGGACTCTTCGGCAAGGACGGCAAGATCACGTCCAACCCGTTGGGTATTCCTCTCGACGGATGTCCGCTCGACGAGAAGATCTCAGAAATGCACGTGCTCCGCAAACGCGGCGACGCGCTGGGCGCGCTCGCCCTGGTGACGCTCGACAACCCGATGTGTCCGGGCACGGGCCACCGCATCTGCAACGACTGCATGAAGGCCTGCATCTATCAGAAACAGGATCCGGTCAACATCCCGCAGGTGGAATCCGGCGTGCTCACCGACGTGCTCCGCATTCCGTGGGGCGTCGAGATCTACGGCCTGCTCACCCGCTGGAATCCGCTCAACGTCGGTCGCCCCTATCCGCTCCCGTACAACGGCCGAAAGGTGCTCATCGTCGGCCTCGGCCCTGCCGGGTACACGCTCGCCCACTACCTCGTCAACGAGGGCTTCGGCGTCGTCGGCCTCGACGGTCTGAAGATCGAGCCACTGCCGGAGGCGATCACGGGAACCGACGATGACCCGCCGCAGCCGGTGCGTGACTGGAGCGCCATCTACAGCCCGCTCGACCAGCGGCCGCTCGAAGGGTTTGGAGGCGTCTCCGAATACGGCATCACGGTCCGCTGGGACAAGAACTTTCTGACGCTGCTCCACCTGACGCTGGCGCGCCGCCGCATGTTGAAGACGTACGGCGGGGTCCGATTCGGCGGAACCCTGCCGATTGGCGAGGCGTGGGATCTGGGCTTCGATCACATCGCCATCGCGGCCGGCGCTGGCCGTCCAACGATTCTGGACATGAAGAACAACCTGCTGCGTGGCATCCGCCAGGCCAGCGATCTGCTCATGGCCCTGCAGCTCACCGGCGCCTTCAAGCGGCAGGCGCTTGCCAATCTCCAGGTGCACATGCCGGCCGTCGTCATCGGTGGTGGACTGACGGCGATCGACACCGCCACCGAAGTGATGGCGTTCTACCCGCAGCAGGTTGAGAAGACGCTCGACCGGTACGAGGCGCTGTGCGCGACGATCGGTGAAACCGGCGTGCGCAAGGTCTACGACCCCGAAGAACTGCAACTGCTCGACGAGTTCCTCGCGCACGGCCGCGAGGTGCGCCACGAGCGTCAGCATGCCTCGGCCGCTGGTGTTCGGCCGAACTTCGTGCCGCTGATGCAGCAATGGGGCGGCGTGTCGCTCGTCTACCGCAAGGGGATGGTGGATTCTCCCGCCTACAGGCTGAACCATGAGGAAATCACCAAGTCGCTCGAGGAGGGCATCCGCTTCGTCGAACGGATGAACCCGGAAGAGGCACTGCCTGATGAATTCGGCCATGTGGCCGCCGTGCGATTCCGCGAGCAGATCAACGAGAACGGCAAGTGGCGAAACGGTGATGCGACCGTCACACTCCCAGCGCGTTCCGTGTTCGTCGCCGCCGGTACGACGCCAAATGTGACCTACGAACGAGAGCACCCGGGCACATTTGCGCTCGACGAACGGAAGAGGTTCTTCAAGGCCCACGATATCGAGCGGGGCGAGGATGGACGATTCCGGCTCGTGCCGGCCCGGGAAGGCTTCTTCACCTCGCACGAGCGCGACGGCCGTTTCGTCACCTACTACGGCGACAACCACCCGAAGTACGCCGGTAACGTGGTCAAGGCGATGGCGTCGGCGCGGGATGGCTTTCACCAGATCGTCAGGCTCTTTGCTGACGACTCCCCCACTGTTGATGCCGCCACAAAGCACAACCGCGATGCCGCCTGGCGGAGGTTCACGGCGGACCTGGATGAGCAGTTCCTCGCCCGCGTCGTGTCGATCACGCGCCTGACGCCGAACATCGTGGACGTGCTCGTGAAGGCGCCGGCCGCCGCACGCCGTTTCGAGCCCGGCCAGTTCTTCCGGCTTCAGAATTTCGAAACCCTTTCACCAATGCTGGGCGTGGGGCCAGACGCCGCGCGGATGCTGATGGAGGGTCTTGCCCTGACAGGCGCCGCCGTCGACAAGGAGAAGGGACTCCTGTCGATGATCGCGCTCGAAATGGGCGTTTCGAGCCGGCTGTGTGCGTATCTGAAGCCGGGCGATCCGGTGCTCGTGATGGGACCGACGGGCGCGCCCACCGAGATTCCGAGGGGCGAACACGTGCTGCTGGCCGGCGGCGGCCTGGGCAACGCCGTGCTGTTCTCAATTGGCAAGGCCATGCGCGACAAGGGCTGCCGTGTCCTCTATTTCGCGGGCTACAAGCGGGGCGAGGATCTGTTCAAGCGCGATGATGTCGAGGCCTCAGCCGACCAGTTGATCTGGACCACCGATGCCGGATATCCAATTGAACCCAGCCGACCGCAAGACTCCCACTTCCGCGGCAACATCGTCCAGGCCATGGTGGCGTACGCGAAGGGCGAGCTTGGCGCTGCACTGGTCCCGATGCCGTCGGTCGATCGGATTATCGCCATCGGATCGGATCGGATGATGGCGGCCGTCAAGGCGGCCCGCCTGACGGTGCTCGATCCGTACCTCAAGGACGACCACATCGCCATCGCGAGCATCAACTCGCCGATGCAATGCATGATGAAGGAAGTCTGCGCCCAGTGCCTGCAGCGCCAAGTCGACCCCAAGACGGGTCAGGAGACCATCGTCTTCACGTGCTTCAACCAGGATCAACTCATGGATCGCGTGGACTTCCCGAACCTGCAGGGCCGTCTCAGACAGAATACCGTGCAGGAGAAGCTCGCCAGCCTGTGGCTCGACAAGCTGCTGGCCGAGCATCCCCTGCCGCACGTGTAGAGGGTGGGCACGGGGGCCCGCCACGAAGGGCCACCCTGGTGTGGGGCCTCACTCCGATTTCCCCGAACGCTCGGTGACGCGCACGAGCCGTTTCGGCTGCTCCACCAGCTCCCAACGGCACGGAGCCACGCGGCATATGGCGTCGAAAGCCTGCCGTAACGTCGCGCCCTTGACGCTCAGCGCAACCTTCCGGTCGCTCAACGCTGGTGCCACCTCGACCTGGGCATCGTACATCCGGGCCAGCATGACGAAGGCCACCTGGACGTCCACCGGAGACCAGGCGACGTCGAACGGGAGGGGATCGTTCACGCTGCGCACACCGGCGTTGAACAGGTTGCCGCCGCCGCGCAGGAACTGCTCGCCGGTCGGCGTGGCCTGCAACGTCGAGAACGTCTCCGTGCGGGTCTCGACGACGAGACGGGCGCCGTCGCGGCGCCAGCGGCAGCCGACGCTCTCGCAGATTGCAGTCAGCGCCGTTTCGGCGGTGATGTTCTCGACCTGTAACGTCAGCAGGGCGCGGAGACGACCGTCGAACGCCAGTTCGTAGCCGAGCGACTTGGCCAGGGCGGGCAGGACGTCGGTCAGCGGCGTACCAGCGAATCGCAGGGTGACTCGCTCGCGAGCGAGGTCCTTCTGCGCGGGCCCATCCGTCGCCGCCACATTCGTTCCGGCGGCGCACAGCAGAACACACAGCAACACATGACGAATCATCGCGCTTCTCCCATCAGTTCGATCGAGACCGTGCCAGCCGGCAGGGCCAACGCATCCGCGTTGGGGCCGATGAGCGTCGTCGGCGAGCCGGGCATGCTGAAGATGATGATGGCGCCCTCGTTGGAGAGCTCGCCGCGTGGGACGGCAGAGGGCGCAGGGTCCGGTGTCCACAGCGGTCGGCCCACCACGAGCGCCACGAGACCGATGGCGGCGGCCGTCGCCAGAACGAGGCGCACCCGGGTGCCAGCCGGCGGCCTCTGTCCCCGCGCGAGCGCCGTCGCGACGAGTCGCTCGGTGACGCCCGGTGGGCACGTGAGCGCCTCGTGCACGAGGCCGTCGATCTTCACGTCCGACCAACGATCAGTGTTGGGTTCCATCCTGACCTCCCAGAAGCGCCGCCAGGCGCCGCCGCGCCCGGGAAATCCGCATCCTGAACGCTGCGTCAGAGACTCCGAGCAGGCGGGCCGCCTCGGCCCCTGACCACTCTCCCGCAGCCACCAGCAGCAGGGCCTCGCGGTCGAGCTTAGGCAGACTGGTGATGGCCCTCCGCACCACCAGGCCATCGACGCGCGCGATGGCCCGGGCCTCGGGATCCAGACCGCGATCGGCGTGGAAAGCGAGGGCCGTCAGCGGGACGAGCAGCCTCTGCTTGAACGACGCTCGCCAGGCACGGCGCTTGGCGATGGCGAAGGCAAACGCCTCCGGCGATTCGGGGGGGCCGTGACGATGCCATCGCTGGACGAGTGCGGTGAGCGCGTCCTGAGCGATTTCCTCGCCCAGGCCGATGTCCTGGACGCGTCCGCACGCATAGCGAACCAGCCGGGGAGCCAACGTGCGAAGGACGTCTTCAAGGTCCACAGTGATGAAGTACCTGTCGCACGGGATTTGTAACACGGGGCCGGCCCCGCCGTCGGCCGGGTGTCAGCGGGCATGGCGCAGCGCCTCGATCCGGCGTACGCGGCTGCGTGGGCCTTCTCAGGCAGAATACCGTGCAGGAGAAGCTCGCCAGCCTGTGGCTCGACAAGCTGCTGGCCGAGCATCCCCTGCCGCACGTGTAGCGCCGCTACTTCACGGCCTCCAGCTTCTTATTCTGTATCTCCTTGTTGAACGCGGCGACGTCCGTCTTGACGAGCGCTGCCAGCTTTGCGAGCTGTTCGTCCAACCGGGCTGACAGATCCTTGAACACCGTGTATGACTGTTCGGTCGGCTTGCCGTCGCCGCTGTCCACGACGCCCTGCAGCGCCGCCAGCTTGTTGTTCAGTTTGATCGGGTAATTGAGCGGATCCTGGCTGCTCTGGTTCCGATACTGGTAGATCTCCCCTTCGACCACGGTGAACTTCAACGTGAGGGCTTCGCCGCCGATCAAGGCGTCCGACGACTGCTTGCCCTTCTCTTTACTCCGAACAGCCGCGATGCGGTCGGCGATCTGCTTCTTGAGATCCCTGATGCGAATCACGGCTTCGTTGGCCTGTGTCACCTTGTCGCGAATCTGGAGCGCCAGCTTGAACTGCTCCTGGAGGTCGCTCTCGCTCACGGTCGGGAGGTTCGGATTCTTACGGATCGTAAACCCAGCCGTCTTCGTTTCCCCACCCGCGGTCAGGCGCACCTGGTAAGTACCCGGAACCGCCAAAGGGCCGCGCGTACTTCCGGCCCACATGATCATCCCCGGAAAGTCCTTCGCATTCGCATACCGCATGTCCCACACGAACCTGTTCATGCCAGCCTTCGTGGCGACACGCGGCGCCTGCCGACGGAATCCCTCCTCGTCTTCGACCCGCGCGGCCTCCGGTTTGGCGGCGTCCTTCTCGGCCGCACCGCTGTAGATGTTGACCACCTGGCCCTGCGCGTCCAGGATCTCGATCGTTACCTTGTCGGCGGCGCTCTTCAACAGATAGTCAATCGACACGCCTCTGCTAATCCCACGAATCGCCGCGGGCGGCTCGAACACGTGCACGGTCGCGCCAGCCACGTCAGGCGTGAACTGCCGCAGAATCGCAGCGTTGTCCAGGATGTAGAAGGACCGCCCATGCGTGGCAATCACCAGGTCGTTCTCGGTGACGACGATGCCATGAACGGGCGTGACCGGCAGATCCAGCCGGAGCGACTGCCAATTCCCGCCGTTGTCGAACGACACGTAGATGCCGTGCTCCGTGCCGAGATACAGCAGGCCGGCCCTCTTGATGTCCTCGCGAATGCTGCGGGCGAAATCGTCGCCTGGGATGCCCGTCACGATCTTCGCCCACGTCTTGCCGAAATCGTCGGTCCGATAGACGTACGGCGCGCGATCATCCCGCTGATAGCGATTCGCGGCGACAAACGCCGTCCCCGGCTTGTGCGGCGACGCCTCGATCAGACTGATGCGGGCGAAGGCCGGCAGCCCAGCCGGCGTCACATTGCTCCACGTCTTGCCGCCATCCTGCGTCACCTGGACATACCCATCGTCTGAGCCAGCCCAGATGAGGTTGACGTCGTGACGGGACGGCGCGATGGTGAACACCGTCGCGTAGGTCTCCACGCCCGTCTGATCGAGGGTGATCGGACCGCCGGAGGGCCCCATGGTCGATGGGTCGTGCCGCGTCAGATCGGGGCTGATCCGTTCCCAGCTCTGCCCTTCATTCGTCGTTCTCCACACGTGTTGCGAGCCGACGTAGAGCACGTTCGGATCGACCGGCGAGAACACGATGGGGTACGTCCACTGGAACCGCTCCTTGATGTCGATCGCCGAGTACCCCATCGGGTTGTCGGGCCACACATTGATGGCCCGCGTCTGGCCCGACTTCCGATCGTATCGCGTCAACTCCCCGCCGTAACTGCCGGCGTAGAACACATCTGGGTTGCGCGGATCCGGTGCGATGTAGCCGCTCTCCCCACCGCCGACGTCATAGAGTTCGCTGCCGTTTCCCGTGCTCTCGACACAGGCCGTGCTGTTGTCCTGCTGCGCGCCGCACACGTGGTACGGCACGTGCGCGGTCACGAACGCGTGGTAGAACTGCGCCGTCGGAAATGTCTGTGGCGTCCAACTCTCGCCGCCGTTGACCGACACGTTGGCACCGCCGTCGTTCGAGTTGATCATCCGCGTCGGATCGTTCGGCGCAATCCACAGGTCGTGGTTGTCTCCGTGCGGTACCCGGATGGACTTGTAGGTCTTGCCGGCGTCGGTCGATCGATAGAACCCGGTGTTGAGCACGTACATCGTGTCGCGCTCCTTCGGATCCGCGTAGATGCGCGAATAGTAGAACGCCCGCTGCCGGAGACGCCGCTCGCTGTTGACCTGCTTCCACGTCGCACCCGCATCATCGGAGAGGTAGACGCCGCCGTTTTCGTTCTCAATGATGGCGTAGACCCGCTTGCCGTCGGCCGGCGACACGGCCACGCCGACTTTGCCCCAGATGCCCGCTGGCAACCCCGGGTTCTTTGTCAGCTCCGTCCACGTCGTCCCGCCGTCAGTCGACTTGAACAAACCGCCCCCGGGTCCGCCGCTCGACAGGGAGTGGGGCGTGCGGAACACCTCCCACAACCCGGCATACAGGACGTCGGGATTGTTCGGATCCATCGACAAGTCGACGGCTCCGGACTTCGAGTCGTGGAACAGGATCCGCTCCCACGTCTTGCCGCCGTCCTTCGACCGGAAGACGCCGCGATCGGCCCCCGGCGCGTAGGGCTTGCCGAGCGCCGCCACATAGACGAGGTCTGGATTCTTCGGGTGGATGCGAATCCGCGAGATGGCCTGCGTGTCCTTCAGCCCGACCTGGGTCCACGTCTTGCCGCCGTCAGTCGACTTGTAGACGCCGTCTCCCTGAATGATGTTGCCGCGCAACTCGGTCTCACCCATCCCGACGTATACGATGTCGGGATTGGACTCGGAAACGGCCACCGCGCCGACCGATGACGTTTTCAGGAACTTGTCGGTGACAGGCCGCCATGTCGTGCCGGAATCAGAGGTCTTCCACACGCCTCCGCCGGTCGCGCCGAAGTAGTACTCGAACGGCCGCGACGAACTGCCGGCCACCGCGATGGACCGGCCGCCACGGTTCGGTCCAATGCCTCGCCACTTGAGTGACGACAACAGCGAATCCGGGTATCCAGGGGCGGGTGGCGGAGCCTGAGCGAAGGGCTGGACGCCCAGTCCAATCAGCGCGAACCCCACGAGACATGCAGCGGCCAACGTGCGACGCAGCCAACTTCGGCTCATACGCGAGACTCCTTCGCTAGAACCCGTGAGTTATTTCTCGTCGAGCTTGCGGCCGGCGTCGAGCCGGTCGAAGTTCAGGATCGCGTTGAACACGAACCCGTAACTTCCCTGCGTCTCGCCACGCCACATGGGATTGTTGGCGAACACCACGACATGCCCCTTGTCGAGTGGCACGTCGACCAATGCCGGCCGCTGCGCGATCTCGTTGCCGTTCTCGAGGAGCCCCGAGACCAGCAGGTCGCGCACGTCACCGTATCGCAGGACCACGCGCGGCCTCAGTTGCGGCGGAATGATGTTGAGCGGATTGCGCAGTTGCTCCGGAGTGACCGGCGTGGCCTGCCACGCCTCGACCTTCGGTTCCTCCGGCGGCGGGATCACCACCGGGAATCCCTGGGGTTGATCTTGATCGTCCGCCGTGCCTCGACCGGTTGGGCGCTCCGGACCACCGGCGGCCGCGCCGCGGCCGCCACGCCCGCCCAGCATGTTGCTGACGCCGAAGACGAGACCCGGTGCTGAGTAGATCGACAGTCCCTCACCGTACCCGTACGCGATCGGGCTCGCGGCATCCACCACCTTGGCACGCATCACCGTGCCTGGGGCCTTCAGTCGAGTCGGCTCCTGCACCGAGAGCCCGGGCGTCATGCCAAACATGTTTGCCAGGATGGTGGTGTCGTCGGCCACGATCAGCAATCCGCCCTTGCGAATGAAGTTCTCGATATTCGCGACGCCGGAGAGCCCGAGGCCTGGCCGCATGTCGTCAGTCGAGTCGATCTTGCCGATGTTGGGCGTCAGTTCCGTCGTCTTCCACGGCAGCGGGTTCCGCCACATCGGCATCCCGCTGACGATCTGCTGCGCGCTGCGTCCAACGGGCGGAAACACGAGCACGTCCCACCGGCCGTTGAGATTGGCTTCCTTCGCGACGACCTGGGTGCTGATGTAGTCGTACGGGATCTTCAGCTGATCGAATTCCATCCGCCACCAGCCCTCGTCCTGCGTGCCGATCCAGGTGTGGATGTAGCCGATCCGCGGCGTCTTGACGGCATGCGTCTTGACGGTGGGCGCGGCGGCGAGCGCATAGGCCTGCAGGCCCAGTTCGGTCGCGAACTTCTGCACGTCGGCCTGGGCCGCGTTCTTGATGAGGAACGAGCCCCGGTTGAACTTCCTGCCGCCCGATTCGAACGGCTCTTCGGCGACGTCGACGGCCGCGTCCTTGATGCGATATCGGAGCGCGATCAACGACGGGTCCGCATCATTGTTGACGGCGAACAGCGTCCCCGTGCCGACGACGCCGCTCGGGGCCTTCACGTCAACGGCCTTCTCCATGGCCGCGTCGAGCACCTTCGCGTCGGTCACCCGGACGACCTGCACATTGAACAGTTCGCCAAACGTCCAGCCCGTATCGTCGTACGGCCGCTTCTGCGGGTCGGTCGGACTCCAGTACTGGTAGTCGAGCAGCGCATCGGCGATGCGGCTGTACGGCTGGTCCATGCGGATGATGTAACTGCCCGCCGGGAACTGGCGCGTCTCGGTCGCGGGCTTCTCGTCCTTCTTCGCCTCCGCCTTCGGCGCTTCTTCAGCCGGCTTCTCGGCGGCTCCCTCATCGGCGCCACGTCGCGCCGGCTTCTTCTTGACGGCCATGGTCACGCTGAAGGGCGCCGTGGCGCGCGAGATTTCAACCGCCTGCCGCTGCAGCACACGCAGCATTTCCGCCTGCGCGCCCGGGCGTGCCTCGTCTCCGGGGAGCACGTACGCCGCCGGTCCTTCGACGGTCGGCTTCGTCACGGAGCGTTTGCTCTTGAGGTAGAAGTTCTTCAGGAAGAGCTTGGTATTGCCAGAGAAGTAGGACAGCGCCGTCAGCAATCCCGTCTGCTGGTAGTTATTATTGTTGCGCTGCGACCACATCACCTTCGGCAGCGGCGGGTTCTGTTTGTACCACGTGCGTGCGTAATCACCCGGCTGCAGCTTCCGTTCGACCGTGTCGGCGCCGCCGTTGCCAAATGTCTCGTAGAGACGGCTGATCCCGTTGTGCATGGCCCCAATGAACATCAGATAGCCCGGCGACCACGTATCGAAGGTGCCGTGCGTGAACGCGCCCGGCATGCCGAACTTGGTCAGCTCGGCCATGTTGTTCCAGCCCAGCAATTGCCACTCGTCGGTGAGGATGGGATCCACCCACGCGTTGTAAGGGCCGTCACCCACCGTGTTGTCGTACAGATACGGCACTGACTCGTGCAGGTCGTGCAGCACCTGGACCTTCTGCCCCACGACGGTGTTGATCACGTTCCGCGTCAACGCGAGCGTCGCCCCCATGGCGTCGCGGTTGTTGTCGTGCGCGACGTACTTGCCCCAGTAGGCCAGTGGCGGCCAGGTCTCGTTTGGATTCGCCAGGTGCCACTTGTAGATGTCGACCTGCCGGTCGCGACCGTCGGTTTCGATGACGGGTGTGATGAGCGTGATCACGTTATTGCGGATGGCCTTGATGTACGGACTGTCATCGACGACCAGCCGGTACGCCAGTTCCATCAGCGCCGTTGGCGCCCCCGTCTCGGGAGCATGAATGGTGCCAGTGATGTAGTACACCGGCACGGACGCCTCGACCAGGCGGTCCGCCTCGGCGTCGTCGAGCTTGATGGTCCGGGGGTCCGCCAACTTGGCGAGCCGCGCACGATTCTCGTCCATCTTCGCCATCACCGTCTCGGCGGCAATCGCGACGGCGATCATCTCGCGCCCTTCCTCCGATTTGCCAATGGAGAAGACCTTCACGCGCCCGGGACTGGCCTTTTCCAGAAGTCGCATGTAGGCGTGGACCTCGGCCGTGTACGGCAGCTTGCCCGGCGCCCCGGCCACATCGCCGAGCACAACCTTCGGGGTCGGCACCGTTTTCGAGAATGGCAGGTAATCCACCAGCGGCGACAGGAAGAACTTTTCGGTCGTGTACTCGTTGATCTTCCTGGTGTACTCCTCGTCGATCAACTGCTTCGGGTCGCGGGCGTACTTGTTCGGCTGGGCGGTCACACCGGCACTCGCCAGCACGACAATGGCAAAGAGCGCCGCCAGACGGAAGCTTGTGAGACGTTTCATTGATGCCCTCAACTTGCGGGCCGGCGCCCGCCCCGGATGATGGTTCGCCCGCCGGGAACCATGCCTCTGGCCCCGGGCGGCGCACCACGCAGGTGCGCGGCGGAATCTTATCAAGATTTGCCCGGGCGGTGCGATCAATGAAGACCTGCACCCCAGCGCGATCCGTTGAGGCGCCACCCGACCTCCGGCTCAACTCCGCTCAACTCGGTGGTGGCGGCCCGGCCCCCAATGTGGCAATCTTGTCCTTTCGCGATCCGTCCGGCTGCCCATGAGCTGGCTGCTCGTCCCGTGTCGCGATGACCACACCACCGTCAGTCGTCTGACCACACGAGGTATTGTCGATGCACTCGCGCCGGATTCTCCCCGTCCTCCTGTTGCTCTTCGTCGCCAGCGGCTGCGCCGCCCTGGTCTACGAAGTGGTGTGGTTCCAACTGCTGCAGTTGGTCATCGGCTCCTCGTCGGTCTCGCTGGCCGTACTGCTCGGCACCTTCATGGGCGGCCTGTGCCTTGGGAGCTTTACCTTCTCCCGGTTCGTGTCCGCCAAACATCACCCGATGCAGGTGTACGCGGTGCTCGAACTCGGCATCGGCGCCATCGGGCTGCTCGTGCTGTTCGGCATGCCGCTCGTGAGCGGCGTCTACACGTCGTGGGCCGGGTCTGGTGTTTGGGGCCTCATCCTGCGCGGCCTCGCGGCCGGCATCTGCCTCCTGCCGCCCACCGTACTGATGGGCGCGACGCTGCCGGCACTCTCTCGCTCGGTCGAGACGACGCCGGTCGGCGTGTCCTGGCTGGGGTTCTTCTACGCCGGCAACATCCTCGGCGCCGTGCTCGGCAGCCTCCTCGCGGGGTTCTATCTGCTGCGGGTCTACGACATTCCGACGGCCACCTATGCCGCCGTCGCCATCAACGCTGCCGTGGCACTGGTCGCCTGGGGGCTCTCTTACACGATCAAGGTCGACGAGCCGGCGACGCCAACGACGGCCCCGGAATCCGTCGCGGGGTCGACAGCCCTCCATATCGCGATCGGGCTGTCGGGCATGACGGCCCTGGCCGCGGAAGTGATCTGGACGCGATATCTTTCGCTGCTCTTCGGCGCAACCACCTACACCTTCTCACTGATCCTGGCGGCGTTTCTGGTCGGCCTCGGCATCGGCAGCAGCATCGGATCGGCGCTCGGCCGCACGGTGTCGCGGCCGCGCATCGTGTTCGGATGGTGCCAGGCGCTGCTCGGCGTTGCGATCGCCTGGGCCGCCTACATGCTGACCGACTCGATGCCGTATTGGCCGATTGATCCGTCGATTGCAAAGAATCCATGGTTCAACTTCCAGATCGACTTTGTCCGGTGCCTGTGGGTCGTCCTTCCGGGTGCAATCCTGTGGGGCGCAAGCTTCCCACTCGCGCTCGCGTCGGTTGCCAAGCCTGGACATGATCCGGCCCAGTTGGTCGGACGTCTCTATGGCGCCAATACGGTTGGCGCGATCCTCGGATCGCTTGTCGGCGGCCTCCTCCTGGTTGTCTGGCTCGGTAGCCAGCACGCACAGCAGGTGTTGATCCTGTTCACTGCCCTGTCTGCCCTGCTCGTCCTGATGCCGACCGGGAAGGACCAACCCCAGGGCGCAGGATTGCGGTTCGCTGCTGACGCGATACTGATCGGGGTCGGCTCAACACTGCTCGCGGTGTTGGCCGTGCACGAATTGCCCGGCCTGCTGGTGGCGTACGGCCGGTACTCGGCCACGCGCGTCGGTCAGGCGGATGTGTTCTACGTCGGCGAAGGGATCAATGCGTCGGTCGCGGTCTCACGGCTTTCCGACGGCACGCTCAACTACCACAATGCCGGCAAGGTCCAGGCATCGAGCGAGGCCCAGGACATGCGGCTCCAGCGCTTGCTCGGGCACATGACCACTCTCGTCCCTGCCAACCCGCGTTCCGTCCTCGTGATTGGCTGCGGCGCAGGCGTCACCGCCGGTGCGGTGTCGGTCGATCCGCGAGTGGAGCGCCTCACGATCGCGGAAATCGAACCGCTCGTGCCGCGGACCGTCTCCACCTACTTCAGCCGGTACAACTATGACGTCGTCAGGAATCCCAAGACGACGGTTCGGATAGACGATGCGCGGCACTTCATTTTGACGAGCAATGAGAAGTTCGACGCCGTCACGTCGGACCCGCTCGATCCGTGGGTCAAAGGCGCGGCGATGCTTTACACCAAGGAGTTCTTCGAGCTGGTCAAACAGCACTTGAATCCCGGCGGCGTGGTGACGCTGTTCGTGCAGCTGTATTGGAGCAATGAAGAAGCGGTCAAGAGCGAACTCGCCACCTTCTTCGAGGCCTTCCCGAACGGCGTGGTCTGGGGCAACACCTACCAGGGCGGCGGCTACGATCTCGTGTTGATGGGACAGGTCGAGCCGACCGTGATCAATCTCGACGAGGTCGAATCGCGGCTGCACCGTCCGGAATACGCCACCGTGGCAACCTCATTGCGAGAGATCGGCGTCAACTCGATTATCGATTTGTTTGCGACCTACGCCGGACAGGCGCGCGACCTTGGCCCCTGGCTCAAGGACGCGGCGATCACGCACGATTCGAATCTGCGGCTGCAGTATCTGGCCGGCATGGGCGTCAACCTCAACATCGGGCCGTCCATCTACAACGGCCTGCTGGCGTACCGCCGCCAGCCGAATGCCCTCTTTACGGGCTCCGATCAGATGAAGTCGGCGCTGTGGGCGGCGATGCAGAATGCAGGACGCTAGACGCGAGAGACCACGCCGCGTTGGCCACAAACCTGCCGCCGGGCGGCACGCCCGCACCGCGTGCCCGGCGCCCCGCGGGGAACGATCCGCTATCTCACACGCGGACACACGCGCGGGTTACCTCGTCTGGCCTAGATTGAGGCGTCCGCGGAACTCATCGCGAGGTTCAGTTCCAGCAGCTTCGCCAGCAACTCATCATCGGTGAGCGACGGCGGCCAGCCGTAGGCGACGAACACCGCGTCGTCCAACGTCCGGTGTGCGTTAGCGAGCCACGTCGGGCGCTCGTTGTAGAGGTTCGTCAGTGTGCGCTTCTTCAGGGCCAGTCCGGCCTTCTCGTCTATTGGCACCAGACGGACGTGGCGCGCCGTGCCGATACCATCGCTGTTCGGATCTCTGACCAGTCTCGCCCACGGACCATCGACGCTCGCCTTGCTGGCGCCTTTCTCGAAGCAGAAGTCGACGCCAGTCGGATCCGCCTCAGCCGGTGGCGGGTGGCCGACGAGCGCGCACAGGTCGAGGAAGTGCTGCTGCGACGCAGAACGCTCCTTCAGATCGACCCGCCGCCATTTCGCGATGAATTCGGTAACCGTCATGTCCGCCGAAGTTGTAGCACACTCCGCCCGCAGCCGCCATGCGGGATCATCTCGACGCCGTGTCTCCGGACCATTGCGAAGGGGCCAGAACTAGCACCAGTTCAGAGCGGCGCCAATGTCTGCGGCCTGCGGATCGCACTAGGCGCGCGGGCTACCTCGTCTGGCCCGGATTGAGGTGTCGGCGGCACTCAGTGACATAGACGTCGGCGGTCTTGAGCGCTTCGGCCAGCGTGGCCGTGAACATCTTATCGTTGGCCCGTTGGGAGACCGCGCTCTGCGCCATGCCCTTCAGCGTGAAGGACATGCGCTGAGCCGGCGCGCCGCCTTCGATCGCCTGCTTGAGGATGCCGACGGCGCTATCTCGATCGGGCGCGTCGATGGCCGACTGAATTACCGCCCGCCACGTCTCCGTGTTTGTCGCGTCCGTTTCGCGTGCGGCCAACAACATCGCCACGGCCAACCTGTTACCCACCACCGTGCCGTCCTCGTAGACAACCGCATCGACGCTCAGTGAGAATTGCAGCACCTTCGCCGGATCATCCACCCGTACGGGATGCGTGTAGGGTGTGGCCGGACGGAGCAGCGGACCGACGGCGGGGAGATTGCGTCCCAACCTCACGCTCGCCATCATGCCGATCGTATCCGTCTTCGACGAAGGATGAGTCACGGTAGTCCCATCAGGTCTCGTCACAGTCGCATTTAACGCCCACGCCGTCACCATCAGTGGCGAGTCGTTGACAAACGTCACCTGCGCATAACCGTCCTGGTTGAGCTCACTCCACGAAATCCGCATCGGAATGGCGCCAGTTGGGGTTGGCTGGGTCACCGCGCACGGCACCGCGACGTACAGCATGGTGGTTGCCAGAACGAGGCGCGCGCATGTCATCGTCTTCTCTCCTGCGGGGGCGGGTAGCCTCGTAGCGAAAACCACACCGTTCCTCAAGTCGAGCGTGTCCTTCTTTCCGGATCAGACGCTCCGATGACCTCTTCTCTTTGAGGACACGCAAGTGCCCCGCTGCAAGCATCAGCCCATGTCCATGTCCCGCACGTTTGTCACCGCGGCGCCGCGCACCTCTTCGAACACGTCCGCATCATTCCTCACTCGCTGTCGCATTCCAGGCTGCAGCGATCCGGCGCCAGTCGGCATCGATCGTAAAAGGATTGAGCCTGACGCTGCCGCCGCAGTGGGGGCACGCAATCACAGTGCCGAGCGCGGATGCGGCCACATCGGACCACACCCCGCAGAGCGGACAGCCAGAATGAAGGCGCCTCGAAGGAATCCAACGACGTGGATTGTGCTGCCACGGGGTCACGACGACAGGACCGCAGGGCAGGTTCTGGAGCCGCAGAATCAGGAGGTGGCCTAAGCTGTTGCCTGCCGCTAGATCACCGCCCCTGGGGCTCCAAGCTATAGCGGTGCCCATGCCTTCGAGTTCATATTCCCAAATCTGCGCTCCTGTCTCGGCATCCCAAAGCACGAGGTTCGAATCCCGGGAAGCCGAGGCGACGCGGCGGCCATCGGAGGAAAAGGCGCACGCCAGAACCCAATCGGTGTGGCCCGCAAGTGTGGCCCGTTCGGCTGCTGTCCGAGCATCCCAGAGCTTCATGGTGTTATCCCTGCCACCAGCAACGATGCAGCGGCCATCGGGGGAGAAGGCGCACGCCTCCACCGAACTCGTGTGGCCCGCAAGGGTGGCCAGTTCGGCGCCTGTCTTGGCATCCCAAAGCTTCAGGGTGTGATCCTGCGACGCCGACACGATGCGGCGGCCATCGGGGGAAAAGGCGCATGCCGTCACCTCTCGCGTGTGGCCCGCAAGGGTGGCCAGTTCGGCGCCTGTCTGAGCGTCCCAGAGTTTCAGGGTTCTATCCCGAGAAGCCGACACGATACGTGCGCCATCGGGGGAAAAGGCGCACGACCTCACCACATTCCTATGGCCCGCAAGCGTGGCCAGTTCGGCTCCAGTCTTGGCATCCCAGAGCTTCAGGGTCCTATCCCATGAAGCCGACACGATGCGACTCCCATCGGGGGAGAAGGCGCACGCCTCCACCGGACTCGTGTGGCCCGCAAGGGTGGCCAGTTCGGCTCCTGTCCGACCATCCCAGAGCTTCAGGGTCCTATCAGCGGAAGCCGACACGATGCGGCGACCGTCCGGGGAAAAGTCGCACGCCGTTACCAAGTCCGTGTGGTCCGCGAGAATACCCAGTCCGGCACCCGTCTCAGCATCCCAGATCTTCAAGGTTGAATCCATGGAAGCCGACACGATGCGGCGGCCATCGGGGGAAAAGGCGCACGCCAACACAACATCTATGTGGCTCGCAAGGGTGGCCTGGTGCGCTCCGGTCTGAGCATCCCAGAGCTTCAGGGTTTCGTCCCTGGAAGACGAAACGATGCGGCGGCCATCGGGGGAAAAGGCGCACGCCGTCACTTCCCGCGTGTGACCCGCCAGGGTGGCCAGTTCGGATCCAGTCTGCGCATCCCAGAGCTTCAAGGTACTATCCCAGGAAGCCGACACGATGCGACTGCCATCGGGGGAAAAGGCACATACGTCCACCCAACCCGTGTGGCCCGCAAGGGTGGCTAGTTCCGCGCCTGTCTTGGCATCCCAAAGCCTCAGGGTCTTATCCTCGGAAGCCGAAACGACGCGTGTGCCATCGGGGGAAAAGGCGCACGCCGTCACATCCCGCGTGTGGCCCGCAAGGGTGGCCAGTTCGACTCCTGTCTGACCATCCCATAGCTTCAGGGTCTTATCAGCGGAAGACGAAACAATGCGGCGGCCATCGGGGGAAAAGGCGCACGCCTCCACCAGGTTCGTGTGGCCCGCAAGGGTGGCCAGGTGGGCTCCTGTCTGCGCATCCCAAAGCTTCAGGGTCTGATCAGCGGAAGCCGAAACAACGCGGCTGCCATCACGGGAAAAGGCGCACGCCTCCACCGAGCTCGTGTGGCCCGCAAGGGTGGCCAGGTGGCCTCCTGTCTGCGCATCCCAGAGCTTCAGGGTCTGATCATCAGAAGCCGACACGATGCGGCGGCCATCGGGGGAAAAGGCGCACGCCTCCACCGAGCTCGTGTGGCCCGCAAGGGTGGCCAGGTGGGCTCCTGTCTGGGCATCCCAAAGCCTGAGAGTATGATCGTTTGAAGCCGACACGATGCGGCGGCCATCGGGGGAAAAGGCGCATGCCCCCAGCTCATCCGTGTGGCCCACAAGAGTCATCAGGCAAGCCGAGCGTGCTTGAGGCTTGTTCACATATTGGAAAAAGGGGCGCGCCTCCAGTCCCGCATCCATGCGGGCGTGCGCCACGCGGGCAGGCGCCGTCGAATCCGGCTGGTTGGCGGCCTGTTGAAAGGTGAGCGCCGCATTCCTGGCGAGCACGTGACTCTGGGCACGCACAAAGCGGGCAAAGTCCTCCAGACCGGACCGCGATTCAACGTCAAGATCTTCCGCCGTCAACGCGGAGTCATAATCTGCGACCAGGTCGTAGGTCATTGCCGCCTGGCACTTCGACTCGATGAATTGCAGGTCACACAAGATGCCGACCAGCGCCTGCCAGTTTCTTGCCTTCATCTGCTGGTGCGGGAGTTCATCGAGGGCGCGCGCATACGGCTCTCTCCACCTCCCTTCCAGGTAGTCGGCGATCGCCTGATGGACCGCCTCGCGGCGGCTTGGCGCTTGGAGATATCGCTGCCCCACCGCGTCCTTGAGCTGACCGTGAAAGAAGTCGATCACGCCGGAGCGCTCGAAGAGATACGCGCTGAGGGACCGGTA